>JALSQC010000072.1 GCA_026985625.1 Bacteroidales bacterium
TTTAGCCGTAAATTTTGGCTTAAAAACAAACGCACTCCCCTTTGAACTACTTGCAAGCTCTCTACCTCTGAACATTATTTACAAACACAAAAACAGTTTATTTCAGTTAGAAGCATTATTATTTGGTCAGGCAGGATTTTTAGAACAAAATATTAAAAACGATAAATATTTTAATAACCTTAAAACCGAATATAAATATCTAAAAAAAAAGTATAAACTCAATAACTTAAACAATTATATTTGGAAATTTAATAAACTACGCCCAAACAATTTTCCAACCATACGAATCGCTCAATTTGCAGCATTAATAAATAACTCGTCAAAATTATTCTCTGTAATTTTAGAGATAAATAACACAAAAGAACTATTTAATCTTTTTAAATTTACAGCATCAAAATACTGGGATAATCATTATAAATTTGGAATAAAATCGTTAAAAAAAACAAAAAAACAAACAGGAAAATCTTTTATCGATAATATAATAATAAATACAATATCAATAATAATATTTACATACGCAAAAAACCACTCAGACCAAGAAAAAAAAGATTTTGCAATTGAACTTATCGAAAAAATAAAACCCGAAAAAAATAACATAATAACAAAATGGAACGAAACAAAAATAAATATAAACAATGCAACAAAAACACAATCGTTAATACAACTATACAACAACTATTGTAAAAAAAACAACTGCATAAACTGCGAAATAGGAAATAAAATTATAACTTTACATTAATGAATAATTATCATTACATACATAAACAAAGTTTACGTTCGCTTATTTTTCCTACTATAATATTCTTTACAATACAAATTATAGGAGTTATAGGATATTATTATATCGAGAACTATTCAATTACAGACTCTTTTTACACAACAATACTTGCCATATCAACCGTAGGATTCGGCACTCCACACGCACTAAGCGAACATGGTAAAATATTTACATCAATTTTAATATTATTAAGCTTTGGAACAATAGGTTATTATTTTACAATTCTCTCGAGATTTGTTGTCGAAGGAATATTCTCTAATTTTTATAAAGAACGAAAAATGGAAAAAAAAGTAAAAAAACTCGAAAATCATGTAATTATTTGTGGATACGGACGTAACGGTAAGCAAGCAAGCATAGAATTAGCCGAACATAACGAAAATTTTGTAATCATAGATAACGACGAACAAATAATAGAAATTATAAAACACGAAACAAATTATAATTATATTCTTGGCGATGCTACACACGAAGACGTTCTTATTAAAGCAGGAATAGACAAAGCAAAATCGCTAATAACTACAATGCCAAACGATGCAAACAACGTATATGTCGTTTTAACAGCTCGCGAACTAAACAAAAATATTAAAATTATAAGCCGTGCATCAGAAGATTTAAGCGACAAAAAATTAAAACGTGCAGGAGCAACAAACGTTATTATGCCCGATAAAATAGGAGGACAACGAATGGCAAAACTCGTTACTCAACCCGATATTGTAGAATTTATCGAATACATTCTGTTACAATCTAACAAAGAAGTTAACCTTACCGAAATATCATGTCAAGACCTTGCAAGCTGTTTTGTCGATAAAACAATTAGCGAGTTAGGAATAAGAAACAAATCAGGAGCAAATATAATAGGACTAAAATCCGCAGACGGTTTTTATATTTTTAATCCAAACCCCGAAACAACACTAACAAAAGATGACCAACTTTTTGTTCTTGGAACTCCCGAACAAGTCGAGATTTTAAAAAACATTTTAACTACAGGAGATTAATATAATTATGAATTAAGAATTAAGAATTAAAGATTAAGAATTAAAAATTAAGAATTAAGAATTAAGAATTAAAAAATGCAATCTGATAAGAACTACAAATTAGAATTAATACTAAACAATAAAATAAATTTTGATTTTAGTAAATATTTCGAACGAGGCTGGGAAATTTTTATTAAAAATATTGTAAAATATATTATCTTTTCTGCAATATTTATAGGAGTATTTTTTCTAAACTCAATTATAGCAATGGGGATACCCGGAGGAGAAAATATTTTAAATGCAATTACATCGCCCGTATTAATAGCAGGATTATATATAGCAATTTATCATTCGACAAAATCAGATATAACCATATCTCATCTTTTTAGAGGTTTCGATTATTTTGTTCCTTTACTTATTTACTCAATAGTATCATCTATTTTTATACTTATAGGTGCTTTTGCTCTTATTATACCGGCAATATACCTAAGTATTGCTTACGCTTTTAGCACATTCTTTATAATATTTCATAAATTAGATTTTTGGCAAGCTATGGAATACTCACGAAAAATTATAACAAAAAAATGGTGGAGTTTTTTCGGACTTTTTATAGTTCTTGGATTATTAAACGTTGTTGGAATTATGTTTTTGTTAGTAGGAGTCTTATTTACACTACCTTTTACATACTGCGTTATTTATGCGGCATACGAAGATATTATATTAAACAACCCTGTAAATTAAATATTAATAAAAATCTATTTAATAATAATTTTAGAAATCTCTTGATTATTATTATACGTATACTTAGCAATATACAAACCTGCAGGCAAATTAAGCCTAACATTTTGTGTGCCAAACAAAAATTGTTTGCAAAAAACAAGCTGACCATATAAATTTATTATTTCCAGACTACCATTTTGTCTATTCTTAAATACAAACTCATTATTAAAATATGTAAAACTATTTGTTCTATTATTATTTGATTTTATACTTACATTGTGCGAAAATATTCCAATAGAATACGGAATTTTATATGTTTGAGAATTTGCCAAACCAGATATCTTAAAATACAACCTGTTATTTCCTTTGCTATTTATATTTTTTGTATAAGGCAAAAAGAAAAAATCATCAGAAAAAATATTTTGCTTATTTTCGTTATACACATCAATATGTCCTATTCCAGAACCAAAATTATCTAAAATTATTCCTATCTCATTATTATTATTTACGTTTACATAAAAAGCATCTTCGTCTAAATTTTGCAAATTAGATTGCAATGTTATCCATTCAATATAAGTTGTATCCAGATTCAAACAATATGCAAAATCTAAATCTTCGGGAATATCAAGACCTCTAATAATATTATAATAATCACCACCTTCGGAAGTATGAATATAGTTAGATAAAAGAGTATCAGCCAAACCTTGAGGCATAGGCTCGTTATTGTTGTTATATAACCATTGACGGTCTATTGCAACAGCTCCGTCGCCAATCATTCCTTGCCAATCAAACCAAATAGATGTTATCCATGTATATTTTATATCTAAAGGTAAGGGCATATCAGGATTATCATAAGTTTGGTAGCAAATACCTACAATGCTATCATGTTCTTGACCGTTACAATTAATATCAGCATTAAAAAATGTAGTATTACTATCGTTTGATTGTATGCAATACTCGTTTCCTCCAAATAAATATATTCCTGTAGCCGGACTATCGGTGCAATTTGTAAAACTATCGTAAACCCATTTCATATCACGCATTGCTTCGGTATTTTGGTCGGGAGTTCCCGATTTTGTAGGATCAAAACCTGTATTAGACCCCAAATGAGGCGTTCCGTAAGTAATAACTCTGGCGACCTTATGTCCATCAGGTAAATTTGGATCAACCCAGTTTACATGTTTTCCAATTTGATTAGTTCTCTGCAAATACTCTCTAATTGCCAATCCTCCCATAGAGTGACCAACAAGAATAACTTTTTTAGCATTTGTATAATTTAAAACCTCATTTATTAATTTTCCCAAGGCAAAACCTTGTTTAAATATAGCTGCTTGATTACTATAATCAAAATAATCGTTTAATATTCCATATGCTCCCCTTATACGCTCCTCCTTAAAATTTACGGCAAATATGCTAGATTTTGCCCAACCATCAGTAAAATCAGCAATATCATCTTTATAATTCCTCCTACCAACATTAATATTTGTTCCCGAATAAATAAAATCAGTATATCTAACATCTTTCGACAACAAAGATGAATCGTTATCGTTATCAGCATTTAATACAATATCAAAAACATTAATATTTCCAAGATTACAATAGTTTTTTAAATATTCCATTGTTTCGTCAAATGTTTGGTCGCTACCTGCTAATCCATGCACAAATATAATAGGATATGGGGTTTTGTTTTGTGCAAACAAATCTATATTTGTAATAATTACAAAAAATATTATTACATATTTTATCATAACATTATGTGTATTTATTATTTTTTTTAAATAGTAAAATTTATATACTAACAATTATAAGTAAAAGCCAACACAATATTACAAGTTTTTTTAAAATAGTGAATTTAAAAAAAAATTAAAACTCGTAATTTATTTATAATCACGAGTTTACAAATATTTGCAGAGG
>JALSQC010000073.1 GCA_026985625.1 Bacteroidales bacterium
GTTAAAAGATTTCTCGGGGCAGATAAAAACATCAATACTTAAAAAATCGCTCGGAGTAGATTATAAATATTTTAATAACATAAAAAAAGCAACCGAGATAAAAGGAATACAAGCCAGATTACCTTATAGTATAGAATTTTATTAAAAATAAATTTGCAAATAAAAAAAAGAATATTAATTTTGCATTCGCATATTGCGGGGTGGAGCAGTGGTAGCTCGTCGGGCTCATAACCCGAAGGTCATTGGTTCGAATCCTTTCCCCGCTACTAAGTAAAAGTTGCCTAAATAGGCAACTTTTTTTATTAATTAACATTATTTATAAAAATTAAATAATTATAATAGATGCTTTATAATACTTTTGTATGACTTATAAAAATTTGTAATTGCAAACAAAAAATAACAATATTAAACGATTTTTTGCACTTTTAGGAGTGCTATTGTTATTATTACCAATAACATATCAATCGTATCACGAATTAACCGAACATCACGAGCATTTTATTTGTAAAGCCAAAAGTAATCATCATTTACATCAATATTTAAAAAAATGTCCAATAGAATCGTTTAAATACTCATCGTTTATAAATACAATTACATTACAAGCCTACCAAAATACTTTAAAATTATCAGGTATAATATTTTTACATTATAATTATAAATTTGTAAACCCTTTTTTACAAAATATAAAACTAAGAGCACCACCTTTAAATATTTAATTTATATCAATTTGTAAAGACATAAGTAAGTTGTAATCAGTATTATATTTAACTTCTGTCTAGAAAATTATGTTTTAATATCTATACTTTTTAGATACAATTATCTATTAAAGTATATTTATAAGTATTAAATAAAATAAAATTATAAAAAATGATAAAAATATTATTAATATTATTATTAATCAGCAATATAACATACAGCCAGAATATTATAAAAGGTAAAATTACAGATAAAAAAACAGGCAAACCAATAGAGTTTGTTAACATATTTGTTTTAAACAATCAATATGGAACAATTAGCGATAAAAACGGAAATTACGAACTTAAAAAAATACCTGCTAATGCTAAAATTATAAAAATACAATACTCCTTAATAGGATACAAAACCGTGTTAAAAACAATAAATAACGAAATAAAATCACAAACATTAAACATATCAATGCAACCAACAGTTATAAAATCCGAAGAGGTTGTTATATCGGGAGGAACATACAGCACACAACACGAAAATGCCATATCAATAGAAAGTATATCGCCCGACAATATACAAGAATCAGGCTCGCCATCGATGATAAAAAGTTTAACAAAACGTCCCGGATTAGATATGATTGCAAAAAGTCCGGGAGTTGCAAAACCTGTTATCAGAGGATTATCAATGACAAATATTCTTATGCTTAATAATGGAGTAAAATTAGAAAATTTTCAATTCTCCGAAGACCATCCTTTTATTATAGACGAGTATGGTATCGACAAAGTAGAGATTATTAAAGGACCTGCTTCTATTTTATATGGCTCAGATGCTGTGGGAGGAGTTATAAATTTTATTAAAGAAAAGCCGGCAACTTTAAATAAAATTAAAGGCGATTTCCATCAGCAATATCATACAAATACACAAGGTATTGTAAGTAATTTAGGAGTAAGAGGTAATAAAAATAATTTTATTTGGGGATTTCGTTCGGGCATAAAATCGCATAGAGATTATATATCGGGAGATAATAAAGTTGTTCCTAATACACGTTTTAACGAGAAATCGGCAAAACTAAATTTTGGAATAATACGCCCTTTCGGTAGTTTTAAAATTTATTACGATTATAATTACGATCGTTTGGGAATGACTGTTCCACCTGCAATTAACTCATATACAATAAACGAAAGGACAAATAAAGAATGGTATCAGAATCTGCATAATCATATTCTGTCGTCGCAAAATAAAATATTTCTGGGAAAACAACAAATCGAGATTAATGCTGCATACCAAAACAATCATCGACAATTAATAACATCAAAACAAATGCCTGCAGATACTATGGTAGATTTATTATTGCAAGAGCTATCATACGATATAAAAACACATTGGCAATCAACAGAAAAAACAAATTATATTTTAGGAATACAAGGCAACATACAACAAAATAAAAATGCTAATGCCCCCGAACATATAATACCCGATGCTTTATCAAATAATATTGCCTTAATAAGTTTATTGCAAACCAAAATATTTAACAAAATAAATGCACAAGCAGGATTACGATACGATATACAAAAAATAAACATTCCGAGTCAAACCTATTCAAACATAAGTGCATACGACAGCTCAATAATTTTTCCTATGAACTTGCAGTATCAAAATTTTAGTTTTACAGCTGGAATAACATATAATATAAATAATCTTTGGCTAATAAGGTTAAATACAGCGTCGGCATTCCGTTCGCCAAATTTAGCCGAGTTAACACAAAACGGATTACACGGATTACGTTACGAAATAGGAAATCCCAAAATGACACCACAACGAAACTACGAAGGCGATTTAGACATACACTTTCATAATAACAACATATCGGTTAATATATCGCCGTTTTATAACATTATTAACAACTATATATATTTATCGCATACCGATAAAACAACCACCGACAATTATAATATTTACAGATACCAACAAACAAACGCCGTAATATATGGAGGCGAGGCTTACGAAGAACTTGTAATTAAAAAATCGTTAAAAATAAGTGCAACATATTCGTATTTAGTAGGTTTGCAAGATGATGGTAAATATTTACCATTTATACCACAAAACAAATTGCGATTAAATATTAATTATAATTTTAAAGATTTTAGTAAAATACAAAAACCATTTATATCGGCAGGATATTTATTTGCCAATGCTCAAAATCATCCGTCAATGTTCGAAACAAAAACAGAATCGTATTATTTAATAAACTTATCAATAGGAGGAAAAATTAAAATTAAAAAACTTAAAATAGATTTAAGCATTAATGCAAATAATATATTAAACCAAAAATATTACGATCATCTTTCTACATTAAAAGAACTAGGCTATTATAATATGGGAAGAAACATAAGTATAAACTTAAACATTCCGTTTAATGTAAAAAACTAATATTAACTTTATACTAAACTACCTCGCCTAATTAGCAAGGTAGTTTTTAATAATAATTATATTTTTATTCGATACAATACAAGAGAATTAAACATAATTAATTGCCTTGCGATAAAAAAAATTATGATTGTTTTTCGTTATTATAATCTTCGCGTGGTATAATCTCGGGTTGATTCTCTTTTATAAAGGAGATAACCTCGTTAAAACCATCTTTAAAATTATCAAAATCTTCTTGATATAAAAAAATCTTATGTTTTTCAAAATATGATTGACCCGATTCGTCGTATTTTTTTTTGCTCTCGGTAATAGTAAGATAATACTCGTTACGTTTAGTGCTTTTTACATCAAAAAAATAAGTTCGTTTGCCTGCCCTTACTGATTTCGAAAAAATTTCGTTATTTTTATTTTTATAATTTTCTTCCATATTATGATAATTTTATATATACAAAAATAAATAAATTTTAGTTTATAAATTAATTTATAATAAAAATATGTGTAAAAATATTTACTTTTTTATTAAAAAAACATTAACAATTATAATGTTTGCGGTAGCAATATGTTGATAATAAAGGCTGTATTGTGTAATTTAAAGATTGTTAATGTGGTTAAAAAAATGTTAATTTGTTTATTTTTAATATTCGATTTTTTTTTGTTAATTTACTTATTAAATCAAAAAGATATATAACTATGAAAAAAAATGCTACATTTTTAAAATCAATTTTATTGATTTTAGCTCTTGTTTTTATCAAGACAGCCTTTTCTCAGACGTATGATGAGAATTACTTAGACGGAAGAATATTTTTTAAATTTAAAAATGATTATTTCGTAAAATTACCGTATCAGCGAGAAGTAAACTTAAACGATTTACCTGATATTCAAAAAGTTTTATCCAATTTCTCGGTAACAAAAGTAGAACGACCTAATTACAATTTTAAAGACAAAAATTTAGTTAGAACATTTAGAGTTTATTTCTCAAATTATTCTCAAACCGACCAAATAATAAAAAAATTAGAAGAATTACCATCGGTTGAATATGCCGAGAAAGAGCCGCTTTATAGAATATCTTACGCTCCAAACGATCCGTATTATTCAGACAACATTAATGGAGCAGGCAACTATGGCTGGCGTTGGTTTTACGATTTGGTAAATGCCGAAGGCGGTTGGCAAGCATGTTACGACCAAATAGGAACAGTAGGAAGTACAAACGTAAAAATAGCAGTTGTAGATAATGCCATTTATACATCTCACGAAGATT
>JALSQC010000074.1 GCA_026985625.1 Bacteroidales bacterium
AATTAAAATAATTTATTATATTTGTGTAATAAACTAAATTATAAACAAATGACAAAAAAAAATATTTTTCCAATTATATTTCTAACACTAATACTTATTACGAGTTGTTCAAAAGAAAAAAAAAGTAATAAAGCCGGATTAAAAATGCAAGATTTTGTTATTAATATATCAAAATATATGCGTTCGTTTAATTCAAATTTTATTGTAATACCACAAAATGGAGCCGAGTTGGCATTTACAAATCTCGACCAAGAATCCGGTTTAAATATGGATTATGTTAATGCTTGTAACGGAATGGGAATTGAAGAACTTTTTTACGATGGCAGTTTAAACGTTGACGATTACCGTTTAAAAATGCTACGCTCCACAAAAAACTATTTAAAAATAATGGTTGCCGATTTTTTAAACGATAATTCTAATTTAACCGACGATATACAACGTTGCATTAACGAAGGGTTTATATGTTTTCCTCGGACAAGCACAAATTATTATTACTCCGAAATACCCGACTCGGTAATAAATAAAAATAACAACGACATAAACAAATTAGCCGATGCCGAAAATTATTTGTATGTTATAGGATTAAACGATACTTTCTCGTCGAAAGATTCACTAATTTCAACATTAAAACAAACAAATTGGGACGTTATTATTATGGATTTGTTTTTTAAAGATACACCTTTGTCAAAATCAGATATCGACCAACTAAAAACCAAAGCAAACGGAGCAAAACGATTAGTTATTGCTTATATGAACATTGGCTCGGCCGAGAACTACCGTTATTATTGGAAAGACAACTGGAAACTACATCACCCTAAATGGCTAAAAAAATCTTACAAAGGTTACGACGACGAAATATGGGTAGAATTTTGGAATAAAGACTGGCAAGATATTATTTACGGTAACGATAAATCGTATGCAAAAAAAATTATTGATGCCAATTTTGACGGTGTTTATTTAGATAATGTCGAAGCTTATTATAATTTGTATTTCGAATAATAAAACACTCCAAATAATAAAAAACAATTTTTATAAAAACTATAATAATTTGATATTTTTACTATTTTTGTCACACTTATAAAGTATTCTATTACCAAATTAATATAATATTATGTTTAAGATTTTAAAAAAGTTAACATCTACCATTGCTTTTAAACTAATTGTCCCTATTGTTATAATTTTTATTATTGTAATGTCAGTTGCATTTACACGAATAAAATTAATTAATGAGGAGAATTTTCAACAAAAAGCCTTAGATAAAGCTAAAGAACTAACTTTATTAATGAAAAATAAAATTAGTTCCATTTCAAATGCAACATTATTAACATCGTCGATGTATGCAAATTTTTCGTCGGTAAAATGGGCATATAGTGTATATAACCAAACAGGCAATTTAGATTCGGCTCGTTCAATTATTAAGCGTAATGTTATGTCAATTATTAATGGGGTAAAAAATGATGTAGGATTTGAGCAAAAAGTGCATTTTCATATACCACCTGCAACATCCTTATTTCGCTCTTGGACAGATAAAAATGGCGATGATTTATCAAGTTTCAGGCAATCGGTTTTAGATATTAGCAAAAATCACAAACCTATTAAAACCATAGAAGTAGGTAGAGGAGGATTAGTTATTAGAGGAATAGCTCCAATTTTTGATAAAAAAAATAATTATGTAGGCTCTGTTGAAACATTTTTCCCTTTCACTTTTGTGTTTGACGATATGATTAACAATAATAAACATAATTATTCTTATGCTTTATATGTTAATAGCGAAAAATCAAAGCTTATTGATAAATCAAATATTAATACTACAAATAATATAAATAGCTATTCAATACTTAAAACATCGAATAATTACAATAGCACTTTATTAAAAGATAAAGATTTTGTTTTTACCAATGCCGAAAAAGTAAAATATAAGATAGAAAGAAATTGTGTTTGTGCAATATCACCAATTGTTGACTTTTCAAAAAGAATAATTGCTGTTGTGGTTATGCAGATTGATGTATCTGACTATATTGCTTATGTAAATAATCAACTAATTAAAAATATTATACAAGCTTTTATTATTATATTATTAATTATAATTATTATCTATCTTGGTATAAATTGGGTAGTTATAAAACCTATTAGCAAATTATCAAAAGATATTGAAGAACTTGCAAAAGGAAAATTAATAGAACAAAAACAAAATAAAAATACAGGCGTAATAGCAAAAATATACGATTCGTTTTATATAATGCTACGGCGTTTAAAAACAACTACCCACTTTGCTAACGAAATAGGGCAAGGTAACTTAAATGCTAATTTAGATGATGTAAATGAAGAAGACGAATTAAGCAACTCGTTGTTAAGAATGAAAGAAAATTTACTAAAAGCAAAAGAATTACAAGAACAAAATAAAAAAGAAGAAGAAAAACGAGCTTGGGCAACAAAAGGTTTTGCCGAGTTTGGCGAAATATTAAGAAATAATAGCGATAATGTCGAAAAATTAGCCACTAATATAATATCAAATCTTGTCAAATACACAAACTCAAACCAAGGAGGCTTATTTATTTTAAACGATAACGATAAAAGCGATATATTTCTTGAGCTAACAGCAATGTATGCATATAATAGAAAAAAATACGCCGAAAAAACCATTAAACTTGGAGAAGGACTTGTAGGCACTTGTGCTATAGAAAAAAAATCAATATTTATGACTGATGTTCCGGATAATTATGTAAATATAACATCGGGGCTTGGCGAAGCCAATCCAAACAGCATATTAATTGTCCCACTTAAATTAGAAGACAAAGTATTTGGAATAATAGAACTTGCATCGTTTAACATTTATCAGGATTATCAAATTAAATTTATCGAAAAATTAGGAGAAAACATAGCATCAACATTATCTACTGCAAAAACAAACATACTTACACAAGAATTATTAGAACAATCGCAACAACAAACCGAAGAACTTGCCGCAACCGAAGAGGAAATGCGACAAAACTTAGAAGAAATGCAAGCCACACAAGAACAACTCGAAGAAAATAATCGTATTATCCAACGTAAAAACAACGAAATGTTAGCCCAAATGAACGCTATTAACCGAGTTTCGTTAGTTTCAAAAACCGATTTAAAAGGAAAAATAATATATGTAAACGACCTGTTCTGCAAAATTGCCGGTTATACCCGAGAAGAGTTAATAGGAAAACCTCATAATATTGTACGCCACCCCGATATGCCTAAAGCCGCATTTAAAAATATGTGGGACACAATACAATCGGGCAATGTTTGGTCGGGTAAAGTTAAAAATCGCAAAAAAGATGGTGGTTTCTACTGGGTTGATGCAAATATAAGTCCAATATTTGACGAAGACGGCAACATTAAAGAATATATTGCAATACGATATTTGGTTACGCATTATATCGACGATAAAAAAACATTAAATGACATTTATAAAGTTTTTCCTCTTGAAAATAAAAAACAAGAAAATATTAATATAAAATCTACCAAACCTCAAGAAAATATAAAAACTAATAGTAATATTATTAAAAAAACTGATTCTACATTAATAAAAACATTAAAACAACAACATAAACAAATATCTGATGTCTTAATTAAAATAAAAACATCAGGATTTACATCAAAAGAAAGTTTAAAACTATTACAAGAGTCTAAAAAATTATTACTTAAACATTTAGAACTTGAGGATAAAGAATTATATCCTGTTTTATTTGAAAAAGCCGAGAATGATGCTAATTTTAAACAAACATTAAAAATATTTGGAGAAGAAATGACCAAAATTAAAGATTTTGTAATTGACTTTTACAACAACTATTCCGATATTACAAGTATTAATAAAAACAGTTTTTACAAAGATATTTCAAAGTTTATAGTAACACTAAGCGACAGAATAAATAAAGAAGAGTCTGTTTTATATAATATTTATACAAATTATTTAAAATAATTTTTACTTTTACCAAAAAAAATATACAAATGGACAAAGTTTTTATAGAATGGTCTGATACATATAATACAGGAATAACTAAAATAGATATACAACATAAAGTTATAATAAAAATATTAAACGAACTTTATAGTATTGTTATTATTGATAATAATAAATATAAAATTGATGATATATTAAACGAATTAGTTCAATATACAATATATCATTTTGGCGAAGAAGAAAAATTGTTTGAAAAATACAACTATACCGATGAAAAAGAACATAAAGCGGAACATAAAATTTTTATTGATAAAATAAATAAAATAATTAAAGACAAAAATAAATATACCGATTTATCTATATTAGATTTAATCGAATTTTTAAAAGACTGG
>JALSQC010000075.1 GCA_026985625.1 Bacteroidales bacterium
ATTTTAAAAGGAGAGAATGACAATGAAACGAATTTACACAATTCTCGTAGCAGTATTAATAACTGCAACAGTATGGGCACAAGTCCCCGAAAAAATGAGTTACCAAGCCGTAGTAAGAGACGCAAGTAGCCAATTGGTAACAAACACAAGTGTAGGAATGCAAATAAGCATATTGCAAGATTCTACCACAGGTACTGCGGTTTATGTTGAAACCCAAACACCAAACACCAATGCCAATGGTTTAATAACTATTGAAATAGGAACAGGCACAGTAGTAAGTGGAGACTTTACTACAATAGACTGGGCAAACGGACCTTATTTTATAAAAACAGAAACAGACCTAAACGGTGGAGCAAACTACACCATAACAGGTACAAGTCAATTGTTAAGCGTGCCTTATGCTTTACATGCCAAGACTGCTGATAGTTTAATAAATCAACATAAGTACCAAGTAGGCGATTTTGCCCAAGGCGGTATTGTGTTTTGGGTAGATGAAACTGGCGAACACGGGTTAGTGTGTGCAAAAGAAGATCAAGACGGTGGTAGTGGAATAAGATGGTACGCAGGAACTTATGGGACAACACGAGCAAAAGGAGATGGGCCATATTCAGGAGAAATTAATACAGCAATAATTATTTCGTCACAAATATCAATTGGTGATGATGGGGCAGATTATGCAGCACAAATATGCAACGAATTGCAAATAACCGAAGGCGGAAAAACTTATGGCGACTGGTATTTGCCTTCAATAGAGGAACTCAACCTTATGTATCAAAATAAAACTATTATTGATTTTATGGCAATATCATATGGTGGTAGTGAGTTCTATGAAGCTCAATATTGGTCATCTGATGAAGTGGACAGCAATAATGCGTGGTACTTTGGTTTTTTCTATGGAACGCCAAATAATGCAAGTAAATCAAATACATACCATGTACGTGCCGTCAGAGCTTTTTAACTATTTATTCGTATTATAAATGTTTTTTTAATGATGAAAAGATAACTGAAAAAAATAAAAACTATGAAAAAAAGAACAATTATTCTAACAATGCTGTTGTTTGCTGTCGTAATCATAACAAAGGCTCAAGAAGCCATACCCGCCACAGGCGGAGAGGCAAACGGTAGCGGTGGCTCAGTTAGTTACACCGTAGGGCAAGTGGTTTATACCACCGGTACAGGAACAAATGGTTCGATAACCGAAGGTGTGCAACAGCCCTACGAAATCTCGGTAGTAACAGAAATTGAAGAAGCCAAAGGCATTAATTTAAGTGTTTCGGTATACCCAAATCCTGCCACCGACTATTTAACCGTAAAAGTTGAGAATTACAAAACTGCTAATTTGTTGTATCAAGTTTTTGATATAAATGGAAAACTTTTGCAAACAGTAAAAGCCACAGGACAAGAAACAAAAATTGAAACAAGCAATCTTGTTCCAAGCAATTACTTTGTAAAAGTATTAAATAACAAAAAAGAAATTAAAGTATTTAAAATAATTAAATCTAATTAAAATGAAAAAAATATACACAATTCTCGTAGCGGTATTAATAACTTCAACGATATGGGCACAAGCCCCCGAAAAGATGAGTTACCAAGCCGTAGTAAGAAACTCAAGCAGCCAATTGGTAACAAACACAAGTGTAGGAATGCAAATAAGCATTTTGCAAGGCTCTGCCACAGGTACGGCGGTTTATGTTGAAACCCAAACACCAACCACCAATACCAATGGTTTAGTAACTATTGAAATAGGAACAGGCACAGTAGTAAGTGGAGACTTTTCTACAATAAATTGGGCAAACGATATTTATTTTATAAAAACCGAAACCGACCCGGCAGGAGGAACAAATTACACAATAACATCAACTAGCCAATTGTTAAGCGTGCCTTATGCTTTACATGCCAAGACTGCCGAAAGTATTACAGGAGGAATAACCGAAACCGACCCTATTTATTCAAATAGCCAAGCTGCAAACATAACTGCTACCGACATTACCAATTTAAGTAATTTAAGCGGCGTTAACACAGGCGACCAAGACATAAGTGGAATAGCAATAAACACACAAGCCATACAAGATACAGCAAGTCAAATCAGACAGGCATTGCTGGATACCGCAAGCCAAATTAGAGCTGATATTCCTGATGTAAGCGGATTTATAACAAGCGAAACCGATCCTGTTTATTCTGCAGACTTTGATTTATCCGGTGTTGCAAGCGGTGATTTATTGCAATATGACGGAAGTAAATTTGTAAAATTCACACCAAATTATTTAACAACCGAAGTTGACGGTTCCGTTACAAATGAAATACAAAACTTGTCCGAGGTTTTAACTGAAAATAACTCTGCCGGTAATTTAAATATAACAGACCTTGCCGACCCCGTAAACGCCCAAGATGCCGTAACTAAAGCTTATGTTGATTTATTGGAAGCACAGATTGAAGAATTGCAATTTGCAGTAGGGCTGAAAGTGCGTGATATTGATGGTAATGTCTATAATGCCGTAATTATAGGGACACAAACATGGATGGCAGAAGACCTAAAAGTAACACATTACCCCAACGGCGACCCCATACCTTACATTGATGATAATGCAACTTGGGATGCTTTGGCTAACGATGATACAAGTGATGCTTATTGTTTTTACGGTGACAGTAACAACGATGGAAATGTAGATATTACCTATCCGGACTACGGAGCATTATATTCTTATGCAGCGGCTATAGGTGATAACTGGATGCGAGAAAATAACCCGGGACAAGGTGTATGCCCGGACGGTTGGCACCTACCAACCGATGCCGAATGGACAACATTAACAGATTATTTAGGTGGAGAAAGCATAGCCGGAGGTAAAATGAAAGAAATAGGCACTACTCACTGGAACAATCCAAATACAGGAGCAACTAACGAAAGTGGATTTACTGCTTTTGCAAATGGTGCTCATAAGAGTGATGGTACTTATATGTATTTTGGAAGTACTGGTTATTGGTGGACTGCTACCGAATACAACAGTTACAATATATATATTCGCCGTATTTCTTATAATAGCGGAGCAATCACTCGTACTTTCGCGAATAGGCCGAATGGTTATTCTGTTCGCTGTATCAAAGATTAAGGTCTGGATTGAAGTAATTTATTGAGGGCATTCAATTAGTAAATGTCCTCTTTTTTTTAAGTATAAAGTTGAGTTTTTTGTCCATTTTTAATATCAAAAACTTGCTTTACACACTTTTTAAGACAGTATAAATTTGTAATAAGTTATTTACTTATAAAAGTGCATAAAAAAAGGGCAAATAATCTACTTTTTATTATCAAATATATAAATAATAGAGCTGTAGTTGTTTATATTTCCCCAAGCAGATATTAATGATAACAAGCCAAAGAATAAACCTTTTATCATTCCAAACGGTGCTTTTTTGTATTTCTCGCTTAAGATAGAAACATAAAAAGAGTCAAAAGGCATTCCTTTTTTCTTTATTAAATTAAAATTGTAATTATTTAATAATATTTTAATAGATTTTGGCGAGAAATGCCAAAGATGAATTGGCAAATCGTAAGCTGCCCAATATTTTTTATAGTGTTTTGCATCGTAAGATGTATAGTTAGGAACAGCAATAATTAATTTTCCATTTGGTTTTAATATTTTTTTTATTTGATTTAAATATTCGTTGTAACGATGCACATGTTCCAATACATGCCACATTGTAATTACATCAAAATAATTGTCGTCAAATTCAAACAACTTTTTTTTATCAAAAACATCTAAATTAAAATTAGATTTTCCGAAATTACGAGCATCATCGTCTTGCTCTATTCCTGCAACCGACCATCCATGCTGTTTCATTTTGTTAATAAAATATCCTGTTCCTGTTCCTATATCTAATATTTTGCCTGTTTTTTGTCCCGAATATTTTTCAACTATTTTTTGTTTATTTTTTAACATATAGTTACGAACTATATGATATATCTTAAAAAACAAACCTTTTTTTGTATCGGAGTGTGATATGTATTCCTCTGATTTATAATATTTTCCTATGCTATTCTCATCAGGAACATCTTGCGTAAAAGCAAAACTGCAATCGTTACAAATAAATATTGTGTAATCTTCGCTAGATGTTGAGAAATCTTTACTATCAATAAATTTATTTATATTTTTACTTTTACAAATCGGACACTCGTTATATTTAATTTTAGCCATATTTAAAAGTTTGTATTTATAGCCTCAACAGGATTTAAACGTGCTGCCGATATAGCAGGTAACAATCCTGATATAATCCCAATAATTACCGATATAATTACTCCCGACATTACATTAAAAATGCTCATAGAAAAATCCATATCAATAATATTAGATGCTATTGTTGTGCCTGCAAAAATAAATAATAATCCAATAATTCCACCAATAAGCGATAGAATTGTTGACTCAAATAAAACCTGAAACAGTATAAAATAATTTTTAGCTCCTATTGATTTTTGTATTCCTATGATTTTAGTTCGTTCTTTTACCGACACAAACATAATATTTGCAATTCCAAAGCCTCCTACCAAAATAGAAAATCCTCCTATTATAATTCCTGCAATGTCAATAATTTTAAAAACCTGTTCAAAACCTTGCGATATCATACTTGTTTGGTTAAGAGCAAAATTATCGTCAGATTTAGGAGGTAATTTACGTATTGCCCGCATTACTCCTTCTAACTCGTTAATTAACTGATTAGTAGATACTCCTGCTTTTGTTTTTACTATTATCTCGGGTTGTGCCATTTGGCTTTTTATATCAAAAATATTTCTACCGAAATTTATTGGTATAATAGCAACATTATCGGCACTTTTATTAAATAAATCGGTTCCTTCTTTTTCTAATACTCCAATAACTATTGCTTTATTGTTACCTATTTTAATTTTTTTTTCTATAGGATTTTTGTTACCAAAAAGTAGTTTAGCTAATTTATATCCTATAATTGTAAGATGTTTTCCCGAGTGACTCTCTAATAATGTAAAATACCTGCCTTTGTGTATGTTTAGTTTCCTAACTTTATTAAACTCGTTTGTAACTGCCCATACCGATATATCTTCGGCATAGTTGTTTCGGTATTTTATTGTTTTTTTTGTTGTTGCCGAAAAAGCTACCGCATCGGCATAATACGATTTCTTTTTAACTTGTATCGATTCTTTAAGACTTGGCAAAGGTCTGTTTATAAATTTCCACCAAGGATATTGCGAGTGGTTAGAAAAAAGCCACGGCCATTTATGTATATAAACAACATCGCTACCAAGCGTGCTTATGCTTTTTGATATACTGTTTTTTAACGAATCTATTACCGTAAAAACCGATATTATTGCAAAAATGCCAATTGTTATTCCTAAAAGAGACAGAAATGTTCTTAGTTTATTTGCTTTTAACGAGTTAATCGCAAATATTAAACTTTCTTTAAATATTCTAAGAAAAATCATTTATTGGTATTAGGAATCTTAAATCTTAATCCTACATTGGCAACTAATAATATCTCTTTGTGCCAAGAACCTATATCATACGATTTATATTCTAAATGAGGACGAACAAATAATGTTACTTTTTTTGTTCCTATCTCGGTAATTACACCGACATTACCAAAGTATCTGCTTTTAGATGATTCTAAACTGTCGCGTTCGTCACCAACAAAAAAGGCTCCAAATTGTCCGCTTAACCCAATATTAAAATATGTTTTTTTAAATAAATTTAGTTCGTACTGAAAATACACTTTTGTTGTGTTAGAGCTACTACCAAAAGCTAATCGTGCTAAATTTTCGGGTGTTAAATAAATTTCGTTTGTTAAACCTAATCCAACATTTTGATGTCCGTAACGTAATAAAAAGTCAAACGAGTATGGCACAACTGCTCCTGAATTAACAATATTTGTGCTAACAACTGCACCTGCACCAAAGCCTCCACTTAATATTAAATCGTCGTAATCTTCAAAAGATGAGTTTGTAGTGCTACTACCTGTTGATTCGTGCGTAATTTGCTTGTCGTCCGTTCTCTGAGCAAATATACTTGTTGACAAAAAAACAATTATTAAAATCGATATTAATTTTATTTTTTTCATATTACATATATTTTTAAGTTATACATTTAAAATTTCGTCAATATATTTTCTGTTATTAGATAAACGAGGTATTTTATGTTGTCCGCCTATTTTTTTATTTTTTTTGAGCCATTTATAAAATGTTCCTTTTTCTACTATGGTTATTTTTGGAAAATCAAGAGTAATATTTTTGTATCTTTTTGCTTCGTAATCGGAGTTTAACGATTTAAGGGCATTGTCAAGGATTTCGGCAAAATAATCTATATTATCGGGTTTTTTTTCGAACTCTATAATCCATTGATGTCCACCTTTTTGATTATCGTCCATATAAATGGGACCTGCCGTGTATTCAACAATCTCGGCATTTGTTTTTTTGCAAGCAATTTCTAATGCTTTATCGGTATTATCAATAATTAATTCTTCGCCAAAAGCATTAATAAAATGTTTTATGCGTCCGGTAATTTTAATTTTATATGGATATTTGTTTGTAAATTTTATTGTATCGCCAATAATATATCGCCAAAGTCCTGCATTTGTAGATATTACAAGAGCATAATTTTTATTTATTTCTACATCTTTTAGTTGAATTGTTTCGGGATTTTTTTTGTCGATTTGACTTAACGGCAGAAATTCATAAAATATTCCATAGTCTAACATTAAAAGCATATCGTCGGAAAACAAACTGTTTTGTATTGCAAAAAAACCTTCTGATGCATTGTAAGTTTCCATATAGTTCATTCCCTTTTTTGGTATTAATTTATCGAATTGTTCTCGATAAGGGACAAAACTTATGCCACCGTGAATAAATAATTCGAGATTAGGCCATACCTCAATAAGATTTTTTTTGCCTGTAATTTCTAATATATGCTTGGCTAAAACAAGTGTCCACGACGGAACTCCTGCAATATTGGTTACATCTTGTTTTATGGTTTCTTCGGCTATTTTTTGTATTTTCTCGTCCCAAACGTCCATTAATGCAATTTCAGGACGGGGAGTGCGTAAAAATTCTGCCCAAAAAGGCAAATTTTCTATTAATACTGCCGATAAATCACCGTAAAACGATTGATTGCTAAAATTATTTATTTTATGACTTCCCCCAAGTGTAAGTCCTTTTCCTTTAAAAATTTTTGTAGTAGGATTTTCTCGTGTATATAACGATAAGATATCTTTACCTCCGCGAAAATGGCAATCCTCTAAAGCCTCTTTACTAACAGGAATAAATTTGCTTTTATCGCTTGTAGTTCCCGACGATTTTGCAAACCATTTTATCTCCGATGGCCATAATAAATTTTGTTCGCCATTACGCAAACGATTTACATACGGTTTTATATCGTTATAATCTTGCAAAGGAATATTTTTTTTAAAATCCTCTATAGTGCTTATTTTATTGTAGTTATATTTTTTACCCCACTCGGTATTTTTTGCCCTGTCGATTAACTTTGCAAATGTCTCAAATTGCACATTATGAGGGTATTTCATAAACAAATCTATTTGCCACAAGCGTTTTGTGCTTAACCACGATATTATTGAACTTAGTATTGCCATAAGAATTAAAAAATATTAACAAACCAAATTTATTAATTTTTTTTATCTTTAATAACATTTATGCAATTTTCTGATACATTTGTAAAAAAAAATTTATGAGTTTCTTAGATGTTATAATTTTAATTCCTATTATTTGGGGTGCTTATAAAGGTTTCTCAAAAGGTCTTATATCGGAATTATCAACATTAGTTGCTTTACTATTAGGAGTATGGGGGGCAATACATTTTGCAGGTTTTATATCTGATATATTAATTAATAGTTTTAATATGTCGGATAAATATTTACCTGTTATATCGTTTGCTCTTACGTTTATATTAATTGTTATTGCTGTTCATTTTGTTGCAAAACTTTTAACAAAACTAATTAAAGCGGTTTCGCTTAATTTTATTAATAAACTGGCAGGAATGGCTTTTGGAATATTAAAATTCGGATTAATAATAAGTATTGTAATTGTTATTATAGATAAAATAGACTCTGATATAAATTTTATATCACAAAAAACAAAAAATGAGTCGTTACTTTACAAACCTGTAGAAAAAATAGCCAAAACAATTTTTCCGTCTTTAAACGATTTTAATAATAAAAAATAATGAAAAAATATATACTTATATTAGCAGTTTGTGTTTTTATTATATCGTGTAATAATAATACATACAATAATAAAATTAAAAGTATAGATAGTATAAACACTAAAATAGATACGTTGTGTAAAAATATTATTTCTTATAAAGATATTGATTTTTCTAACAGATACAATTTAATGTTTGGCAAAATTAATACTTTTGGAAAATATATAAATAACAAAAACTTAAATACCAATATGGTAATTAAATTTAATGAGTATGCAAATCTTTCGAAATTTTATAAACACATAAGCAATAAAAAAGACGATTTATTGTATAATTTAACTTTATCGAAACAACAACTCAGCTATTTAAAACACGATTTACAAAAAAATCTAATAAACACCGATAGTGCAAATGTATATTTTAATACCGAAAAAAATATAGCCGAAGACTTATTTAAAGAAACTAATTTATTTTTTACCGAAATAACAAAAAATGATACAATATTTAATTTGTTAAATAAAAAAATAGATTTTCTTATAGACAGTTTACAAAACTCAGATAAATAATGAGATATATATTTTTAATAATATTATTTTTTTTTAGATTAAATTCTTTTTCTCAGCCAACAGTATCGGAACTTAATAATTTAGCATTTGAATATTATTACAATGGTAATTTCGAAAAAGCAAAAAGCACTTACGAAGATTTATACAAAAAAACCAAATCAAAATATTATTTTAATTATTATATAAATTGTTTTAAAAAATTAAACCAAAATAACGAGGCTATAAAAATATTAAAATCACAAGTTAAACACAATCCAAAAGATTTATCGTTTAGAGTTATGCTTGGCGATTTTTATAATTCGGCAGGATATAACGACAAAGCAAAATCGGAGTTTGAAACAGCAATAAAAAAAATGCCTGACAATAGAGATAAAATAATAAATCTGGCAAACTCTTTTATACAAATAAAAGAATACGATTACGCCGAAAGGGTTTATTTAAAAGGAGAAAAAATGCTTAAAATGCCTTTTAATTTTGAGTTAGCATCGCTTTATCAAATTAAACGAGATTATAAAAAAATGATAGAAAAATATTTAGACGTTTTAGATTACAGTCCTTCGTTTTTGCAATCAATACAAAATCGATTGCAATATACAGTTTATAACAACGACGACGGAACAATTAAACAACAACTAAAGACAGGATTGATACGCCGAATACAAAAAAAATCAAATAATACAGTTTATAACGAATTGTTAATATGGCTTTACCTTCAAGATAAAGATTACGATAATGCTTTAACACAAACAATTGCAATTGATAAACGTTTAAACGAAAACGGCTATAGAGTTTTGCAAATAGGTAATATTGCATTAGCAAATAAAAATTACAAAGTAGCAATAAGAGCATTTGAATATATAACCGAAAAATATAAAAAATCGAGATATTATTTTACCGCAAAAAACAAATTACTTGAGTCAAGATTTAAGTCATTAATATCAGATACATACACAAAAAAAGATTTAATATACATTAGAGACGAATATAAAAAATCGTTAGCCGAGATGGGACGAAACTCCGAAACTTACGATGCCATTATTCAGCTATCTAAAATAGAAGCATTTTATCTTAACAATATACAAGATGCTCAAAACGAATTAACAAATGCTTTAAAATTTAAAAATTTAACGCCACAACAACTTGCAAAAATAAAAATAGCTCTTGCCGATATTTTACTTTTAAAAAATAATTTTTGGGACGCAACATTATATTATGCACAAGTAGAGGAACAATTTAAAAACAACCCCATAGGTTATCAAGCAAAATTTAAGAAAGCAAAATTAGCATTTTATTCGGGCGATTTTAAATGGGCACAAGCACAATTAGATATTCTTAAAGCAAGCACATCAAAACTAATATCAAACGATGCTTTTGAATTATCGAAATTAATTAGCGATAATCTTAACAACGAAGACACTAATACCACACCCTTAAAAATGTATTCGCAAGCCGACTTGCTTTTTTATCGCAATAAAGATTCTCTAGCCATACTCAAATTAGATTCTATTATCGAAAAATATCCTGCAAACTCAATAATTGACGAATCGTTATTTTTAAAAGCAAAAATATTATTGCACGATAAAAAATTTAAACAAGCAATTATAAACCTGCAAAAAGTAGCAGAAACATATTCTTACGATATTTTAGCCGATAATGCATTGTATCTTTTGGCAAAAACATACATTAACAAACTTAACAACAAACAAAAAGCAAAAGAATATTACAAAAAACTTGTTTTAGAACACAGCGATAGTATTTATGCCCCCGAGGCTCGAAAATTTTTAAACAAAAACTAATGGAAAATACAACCGAAACTATAATTTTAGGAATCGACCCCGGAACAAATCTTATGGGATACGGAATAATATCTGTAAAAAATAAAAAAACAAACTTATTAAATTACGGAATAATTTATTTAAAAAAATTTAACGATCATTACATTAAACTTAAAAATATTTTCGAAAAAACCATATTTTTAATAGACGAATATAAACCCGACGAGATATCAATAGAAGCTCCTTTTCAAGGCGTAAATCCACAATCGATGCTAAAACTCGGAAGAGCACAAGGTGTTGCAATGACAGCAGGACTAATTCGCCAAATTCCAATATTTGAATATAGCCCGCGAAAAATAAAACAATCGGTTACCGGAAACGGAGCTGCTAAAAAAGAACAAGTTGCATTTATGTTAGAAAAACTTCTAAACTTTAAATCAGAAACAAAACATCTTGATGCAACAGATGCAATTGCTGCTGCAATGTGTCATTTTTACAACAGAAATTCACAAAAAACAAATACTAAAAACTCTTGGGAATCTTTTCTTAAAAATAATCCGGACAGAATAAAATAGAGCAAAAAAGAAAGGCTGTTATTTCTAACAGCCCCTTACACTCACACACTATGAAAAAGATTTATTTGTTGATGCAAATATACATATTATACACTTACAAATTATATATTTTTGCTTAATGGTTATTCTCAATTTATAAATAGTATATTTGGTTTTATATTTGGTATTACCAAAAAAAAAATTAAAACTATAATGTAAGAAAACTTTTTTAATGTAAATTTGTTTCAAAAAAAAATATTAATATTATGATAACAGTAAAGACATTTATTTTTAACGACTTTCAAGAAAATACATTTCTTTTATTTGACGATACTAACGAGTGTATAATTATTGATGCAGGTTGCTATAGTAACAACGAAATTAAACAAATTACCGATTTTATACACAACAATAAACTAAAACCCGTTTTATTATTAAACACACATTTCCATATCGACCATATTTTAGGAGTAAACACATTAAAACAAAAATATAATATTCCGGTTTTAGGTAATAAAAACGATAATTTTATTCTGGAAACTGCCGAAGAATACGGAAAACAATTTGGGTTTGATAAAAAAATAAATTTCTCTATTGATAAAAATATTAACGATGGAGATATTATAAAATTTGGTAATTCCGAACTAACAACACTTTTTGTTCCCGGACATACCCCCGGACATCTTGCTTTTTATAATAACGATGAAAAATTTGTAATTGTTGGCGATGTTTTATTTAAAGGCAGTATAGGTCGAACCGATTTACCCGGAGGCGACCTGGATTTACTTTATAAAAGCATAAAAGAAAAACTGCTTACTCTCGACGGTTTAACACAAGTATTACCCGGACATGGCTACTTTACAACAATTAGTTTGGAAAAAAAGAATAATCCGTTTATTGCCGATGTTTTATGATAATACAACCAAATGCAAAAATAAATATAGGATTAAATATTACAGAAAAACGTAACGACGGATTTCATAACTTAGAGTCGGTATTTTACCCTGTATATAACTTAACCGATAAAATATTAATAACCGAAAGTAAAAATTTTAACTTAGTTAACAACGGAATAGATTTAAAAATTAAAAAAGAACAAAACCTTATATATAAAGCATTTAAAGCAATAAAAAACAATTATAACATTCCAAATATTAAAATAGATTTACAAAAAAATATTCCCATAGGAGCAGGATTGGGAGGAGGTTCTGCCGATGCATCTTTTGTGCTAAAATTTTTAAACAAATATTTTAATTTAAAAATAACAAATTCAGACTTAGAGATAATAGCATCGGATATATGTTCCGACTGTCCGTTTTTTATAAATAATGCACCAACATTTGTTTACGAAAAAGGAAATAAGTTCAATAAAATTAATCTAAACTTATCAAAATATTTTTTAGTTATAATAAAACCCGATATTTTTATATCAACAGCTGAAGCATATTCTAAAATAAAACCAAAAGAGCCCGATTATGACTTAATATCGTCAATAGAAAAACCTATTGAACAATGGAAAGATTTTATATCTAACGATTTCGAAAAACATATATTTAAAAAATATAAAATACTTGCAGAAATAAAACAATATTTATACCTGCAAGGAGCTATATTTGCTGCAATGTCGGGCAGTGGTTCATCAATTTTTGGTATCTTTAACAAAAAAATAATAATTAAAGATTATAATAATTTGTATATTTGGAGTAATTTTATGTAACTTTATTAAAAATTTTTATAGATATCGAAACTATTATTGAACATACAGGATATTTAACCGATAAAGAATTTGATATAATTTTAAATAAATTAAATTCTAAATTAAAAGAACACAATATAAAAAAAAGCATATCTAAAAAAGTTTACAGCATATCGGTAGAATTTCTTGACAATTTATTAAAACATACAAAATACCCAAAAGATATAAAAATTCTTAACATTTACGAACCCAAATTTTTTGTAAATTTATATACCGACAAAATAAATATACAAGCAGGTAATATTATCGAAAAAGACTGTATTGATATTTTAAAACAAAAAATAACAAAAATAAATTCGGTTGAAAAAAACAAAATAAAAGACGAGTATATAAAAAATGTAGCAAATGCTAAAATAACCGAAAAAGGAGGAGCAGGCTTAGGATTATTTAAAATAGCAAAAACTGCAAACAATAATATAAATTTTGAATTTAACAAAATTAATAACACATATTTTTATTATACATCAGAAATAAATATATATCAAAATAATAGCAAAATGAGAAAATTATTAATAGAAAAAACATCAAAAACTCCAAGGGTTCTTTTCGATCCCGATAATTGGGTTCTTGAGATTGAGGGTATATCACGCCCCGAGAATGTCAGGCAATTTTATTATCCTATAATCGAAAGATTAGAAAATTTTAGAAAAAACGAGTTAGAATCGATAAAGCCTGAGGAACGCAAAAAACCTTTTATTGTAAAACTATATTTAGATTATTTTAACTCGTCGTCGGCAAAATTTATTTTAGATATAATTATGCAAATAGCAGGTTTTCACGACGATGGAATGAACCCAATAATTGAGTGGTATTTTGAGGAAGACGATATAGATACGAAAGAAGCAGGTCAAGAGTTTGAAGAACTTGTTGATATAGAATTTAAATATATAATGGTAAAAGACAATTAAATAATACCAAATTAGAATTTAGGGCAAGGAATGATAACTTTTTTCTTTCGTTTTTTTGCTTTTTGATTTTGGTTAAACTCATAAATAATTGATATCTCAAAAGCCCCACTTGTATTTGCTATTAAACGTGATATTGTAAAATCATACGAAAAACCTATTTTAATTGTTTCTAATTGATATCCAACTAATAAAGCTATTGCGTCATTATTTTGATATCCCGGTTTATAATGTTTAAAAACAGGTATTCCTCTATACCAAAAACCTATAACTAACGGACGTTTTAACCAATATGCACCTAAATCTAATTGGTCGAATTTGCCTTGAGCTTTATAATTAATTGCAAAATTTAAACTCTCCTCGTTATACATTCCTGTTTTTCCGTTAAGTCCGTATTTATATCCTCCAAAAAGCATAAATTTAACAGGAACAGTGCTTACATTACCAAGTAAAGATTGATTTGGTTTTGTAATATGGTCAACAGAAAATCCTCCCCAAAATAACGATGAATAAGCTAATAACGAAACTCCAAAATCCATATTATTAGCTCTGTCTATAGTAGGAATTTCTACAGACGACGACGAGTTACCGCTTAAGTGCATCTGATCGCCAAAAAGTAATTTAGAAAAATCAATTGAGCGTTGCGAATAGTAAAATTGCATACCCGGACGAATATGCCAAAATTTATTAAATTTTGCATCGTAAGAATATTGCAATCCTATGTTTGTATTTGCTAATTTTGCACTTCCCGCCTGATCTCGTAAAACAAATAATCCTACACCACTATTAAGATTGTACAGGTTATGGTCTAACGAAAAGCCGTATGTCATAAATGCTCCCGGTATTTGAGGCCATTGGTCTCTTACATTTAAGACTGCTCTTGTGCCTGCTGTTGCTCCAACAAACGATGGAGCTAAATATGTTGGTGCTGCATAAAATTGTGTAAATTGAGGATCCTGAGCTAATAGTTTATTTCCTATTAACATAAGAATAAATAATACATATATAATTTTTTTTCTCAATATTTTATTAAAAGTTATTTTTCTAATTTTAGATCTATATTTTTAAACAAATCCTCAAAACGTAATTTTTTTGTCATATCAATCTCGCTAACAAAGCTTTGATAACCATCTGCTTCTACAACCATCTTATATTTTTTGCGAGGCTGTAAAACCATAATATATTTTCCTGTTTCGTGATTAGTTCGATATATTCCTTGAATTTCTTTTGTATCGTAATCTAAAATTGTAATCGATGCATCTAATGTTTTATATGTAGGGTCGTTTGTGTAAATTATACCTTTAAGAATAAGATTTTGTTTATTTTTTTCCAAGGCATTAATAATATAAATATCCATTTTGCCATATCCTCCTGTACGGTTAGACGAGAAATAGCTTTTATTACCGTCAACAGTTTGGTAAAAATAAATATCGTCGGCAACAGAGTTTACCGGATACCCTATATTTTTTGGAGGCGAAAAACTTCCATCGTCTTTTATATCCGATACAAATATATCGTATCCTCCAATATTCTCATGTCCTCGTGAACAAAAATAAAGTTTAGTTCCGTCGGCATTAACAAAAGGAGCATCGTCGTCATATGGAGTATTTATAATTGAGCCTAAATTTGTTACTAAACTCCATTTATTATTTGGTAATTTTTTTGCCACATATATATCTTTTCCTCCGAAACCGCCTTCGCGACTACTCGAAAAATATAATGTTCTTTCATCGGGAGACAAGCAGGCACTTGTTTCTGTTCCTGTTTTTGAGTTAATATCGGAAGATAATTTTTCGGGTTCTGTCCATTTTCCATTTATTAATTTACTTATGTATAAATCTCCTGTTGTTAAATCTTTGCTTGTTCTGTAAATATATAAAATTTTACCATCGCGGGTAATAGCAACTGCAGCATCGTGAGTAGCTGTATTAATTGGAGCTCCTATATTTTTTGGTTGTTGCCATTTGCCTTTATCAAAGTTAGAAATATAAATATCTTCGAAATATTGATAATTAGGATCTTTTAAATTGCCTGTGCTACCTTTTCGTCTTGATGTAAATAATAATGTATTTTGATCGCTGGTAACTAATGGAGCATACTCGGGATAACCTGTGTTAATGGTTTTCCCAAGATTCTTAACTATAACGTTAACAGGTTTACGTTGTAACAACTGAGCCGTAAGTGTTTTTGCCTTATAAAACTCTACATCTTTAGGTGTAAAATGTTTTTCTTTTGTAGAATTTAAATAAAATTTATAATAATCAAGAGCTTTATTAAATTTCTCGAGATAATGATATATTCGTGCTAAATAAAAATAAGCATCTATATAATTATTTTTACTTTTTTCGAGATAAGGAACAGCTTTTTCTTTAGATAAAATATTATAGATACAAATTCCGTATTTATAATTTACCTCTATGTTTGTGCTGTCTTGCATATATAATTCTCGAAACATAGGTAGTGCAAGGTTGTAATTCTCGTA
>JALSQC010000076.1 GCA_026985625.1 Bacteroidales bacterium
ATTATTGTAATTATTATTATTATTAATATATAAAACCATATTTTTTTATAAAACGGTAAGTGCTTGTATTCGATAATATTATTACTTAAAAAATAAAGTTCTATGTTGTTTAATTTAATTTTTATTGTATGTTTTAACGACTTTATTTTTTTTATTTTTTTTTTATTTAATCTGATTTTTTTTAACTTACCATTAATATAACAAAATAATTTATAATTTTTTGTAATAAAAAATATATGTTTATCGTTTTCGAAAATGTAATTTATTTTATTGTTTTTTAGTTTTATTATTTTAACGGTTTTATCATTTAGTTTTATTAATTTATTGTTTTTGTAAATCCAAAGATTTTGATTTTTGTCTATAAATAATTTAAAAGTTTTGTCGTTAGAAAACGATAAAATTGTATAAAAAATCAGAATTAAAATTAAAATGTATTTTTTCACTATAGGTTTATATTAAATCTTTTCTTTTTTAACAGATATGTTTTGTGTAAGTTTTAAAATTAGTTTATATATGCTTTCGACATCGAAACCACATTCTTTATAAAGTTCTTCTTGTGTTCCTTGTTCGATAAATTTATCGGGTATTCCTAATTTAATTACATTTTTTTTATAATTATTTTTATTAAAATATTCTATTACAGCTGAGCCAAAACCACCTATAACGGTTCCGTCTTCGATAGTAATAATTTTGTTAAAATTATTGGCAACATAATCTAAAACTTTTGTGTCTATTGGTTTAACAAAACGCATATCGAAATGTTCTATGCTAATGTTTTTTTCGTTAGCTTTTTTTATTGCTTTTTGTGCTATGTTACCTGTATTTCCTATTGTTAAAATAACAAGTTCGTTACCCGATGATATTTTTCGTGCTTTTCCTATTTTTATTTCTTTAAACGGTTTTTTCCAGTTTACAATTACCCCTTTTCCTCTCGGATAACGTATTACAAAAGGTCCGTTTTGTTTTAATTGTGCCGTAAACATAAGGTTTCGTAACTCTATCTCGTCCATAGGGGCCGATATTATCATATTTGGTATTAGTCTCATATAAGCCAAATCGAATACTCCATGGTGTGTTGCTCCGTCGTCTCCTACAAGTCCGCCTCTATCTAAACAAAATATTACATTAAGTTTTTGTAAAGCTACATCGTGAATTACTTGGTCGTAGGCACGTTGCATAAATGTAGAATAAATATTACAAAACGGTATGTTTCCTTGTATTGCAAGACCTGCCGAAAATGTTACAGCGTGCTGTTCGGCAATTCCAACATCAAAGGTTCGTTCGGGTATTTCTTTCATCATTAACTTTAATGAGCTACCCGATAACATTGCGGGGGTAATACCATATATTTTTTTATTATTTTTTGCTAATTCTACTATTGTCTCGCCAAATACATCTTGATATTTTGTTAATTCGGGTTTGTCGGATTTTATTTTTATTAATTCTCCTGTATCTTTATTAAATTTTCCCGGTGCATGAAATGTTGTTTGATTTATTTCGGCTTGTTTAAAACCTTTGCCTTTTTTTGTAATTACATGTAATAATTTAGGACCTTTTATTTTTTTTAAATCTTCTAATGTATCGGTTAACTTAACAACATTATGTCCATCAACCGGACCAAAATATCTAAAGTTTAATGCTTCAAATAAATTTGAATGATGTAATATTAAAGATTTTACCGAGTTATCTATTTTTTGAACAATTCGTTGTGTATTAGGACCTAATTTATTTATTTTTCCTAAAATACGCCAAACATCGTCTTTAACTTTATTATAGGTTTTTGATGTGCTTATATCGAGTAAATATTCTTTTATTGCTCCAACACTTGGGTCTATGGATTGATTATTATCGTTTAAAATAACAAGTATATCTGTATTTTCGGAACCTGCATTATTTAAACCCTCGAAAGCTAAACCGGCTGTCATTGAGCCATCTCCTATTATAGCTACAATATTACGATTTTCGTTATTGTTTTTTGCCGAAATAGCCATTCCTAAAGCTGCAGAAATTGATGTTGACGAATGTCCTACTCCAAAAGCATCGTATTCGCTTTCGAAAATATTAGGAAATCCGCTTATTCCCTTATATTTACGGTTTGTGTGAAAAATATTTTTTCTGCCCGTTAAAATTTTATGTCCGTATGCTTGGTGTCCAACGTCCCAAATTAATTTATCGTATGGTGTATTATAAACATAATGTAGTGCAACCGTTAATTCTATTACTCCGAGACTTGCACCAAAATGTCCGGGATTTGAAGAAACTATATCAATAATAAAATTACGTAATTCTTTACTTACCTGAATTAAATCTTTTTTTTCTAACTTTTTTAAGTCGTCAGGATATTTAATTTTATCTAAAAAACTATAAGTATCAGACATTATTTTATTAGTTTTATGCAAAAATATAAATCTTTTATAAAATAAAACTTATTTAAAGATATTATATTTTAATTGATATAAGTTTTTAATTATTTAATAAATAATAAACAATTAAAATTTAATAAAACTTGTAAAATTTTGATTCATAAATAAATAGATTTTTGCAATAAAAGTTAATAAAATTTATAAATTGTTAATTTACAGAAACATTAATAAAAACAAACATTTTACAAATTTTTTATACTAAAATTTATAAACAAAAAGTAAAAAAATACATTTATAAATTTTAATTTTTTTTTCTAACTTTTATTGACTTTTTAAAATTAGATGTGCTTATAAATTTTATATTAATTACAAAAAATATTAATTAGTTTTTTCGAAAAAAAAATTAACATTAAATACAAACTTTATTAATATAAAATTTACATAAACTTATTAATAAAATAATTTTAACACGATGTTTAAAAATAAATTTAATATTATAATTTATAACCGATTATAAATTATTTTAAAGTTAATAAATAATAGATATGTGTTTATAAAAGTTAAACTATCGATAATAAAAAATAATTATTAACACTATTAACCGTCTATTATAATTATCATTTGTTTTTATAAATTTTTTAAATTAATATTATTATTTAATTAATTGTTAATTTCTTTTTAAAAACCAATATTTAATTTATTTTTGCTGTAAATTTTAAAACATAAAGAAATGAAAAAATTATTTTTACTTATTTTTATTACAGCAATTAATATTAATTTATTTGCTCAAGTTACAGATAAAGAAGCTGACTTAAAAAAACAAAATACCGATACAATAGAAGGTTGGAAATATGGAGGAATGTTTTCTTTAAGTTTTTCGCAAACATCCTTAACTAATTGGTCAGCCGGAGGCGAAAATTCTATATCTATAAATGGTATGGCTAATTTATTTGCTAATTATAAAAAAGGAAACTCTACGTTTGAAAATTATTTGAATTTAGGTTATGGACTTTTAAAACAAGGTAAAAGTTCAAACTTTATGAAAACCGACGATAAAATAGAATTTGTATCTAAATACGGAAAAAAAGCAAGCAAGTCGTGGTATTATTCGGCTTTGTTAAGTTTTAATTCGCAATTTACTGCAGGATACAATTATCCCGATGATTCTACGGTTATATCTAATTTTTTGGCACCGGGTTATGTATTAGGTGCTATTGGAATGGATTATAAACCAAATAAAACTTTTTCGGCTTTTATTGCACCTTTAACATCAAAAATTACTATAGTAAACGATAAAATTTTGTCGGATGCCGGAGCTTTTGGTGTAGATAGCGGTAAAGTTGCAAGAAATGAGTTTGGAGGCTATGTTCGTATTTTTTATAAAAAAGATATATCTAAAAATATTTTATTTCAAACAAAATTAGATTTGTTTTCGAACTATTTACATAATCCTCAAAATATTGATATTAACTGGGAAAATCTTATTGATATAAAATTAAATAAATTTTTATCTGCAGTAATTACCACAACATTAATATACGACGACGATATTGCTATTGGCATAGATAGTAACAACGATGGAAATATTGATAAAAAAGTAAATTCGAAAATACAATTTAAAGAGGTTTTAGGAATAGGACTTTCGTATAAATTTTAGTTAAAACTTGATATATGTTATATTAAAAGCTATCAAAAAATTAAAATGATAGCTTTTTTTTGTTTTAAAGTTAATATTAAATTGTAATTTTGATAATTAAAAATATTTTTATGAGTATAAAATTTAGAATTACATTAATGAACTTTTTACAATTTTTTGTTTGGGGTTCGTGGTTAATTTCGCTTGGAGGGTATATGATAAATACCTTACATTTTACAGGAGGACAAGTTGGAAGTATTTATGCTACAATGGGAATAGCATCGCTTTTTATGCCGGCTTTGCTTGGTATAGTTGCCGATAAA
>JALSQC010000077.1 GCA_026985625.1 Bacteroidales bacterium
ATCTAATATTTTTTTGTAGTATTCCAAAGTTTTGGTGTAATTTTTATTTTGTTCGTAATAAGCGTTTCCTAACAATAACAGTGCATCAACGTATTTAGGGTGTATTTTTATTGCTTTTTGCAAATAATTAATTGCTTTGTTAACATACGTTTTTCGTAGATTTTCGAGATTTTGTAATGATTTTTTAAGATTATCTTTTTTTATGATATCAGATATTTCGTCGCTATGTAAAAGTGTTTCTTTATTTAATCGTCGTTCTAATTCTTTTACCGTTAAAGGTTTTTCTTGTAATAGAATTTTTTTAAATTTTTGCGATTCTTCTATAAGTTTGCCTCCTGCCGATGTTGTGCTTTTTGCACTATCGTATGATATTTTTACATCGTTTGTAAATAAACGAAAATCGTTTTCCCATACCTTATTACGACTTATTGTTTTTGCCGAAAAAAGAATTGTTATTATTGCAACAAATGTTATAATTATATTTTTATTAATATTTTTTTCGAGTTTTTTTATTAAAAATGTTATAACTATTATAAAGCCTAAACTTGGCATAAACATAAAACGTTCGTTTGCAAATGCCCCTATCGAAAAAAATACATTTGATACTATCGAGAAACTAATTAAATAAAACCATATTCCGTAAGATATTATTGTTCGTTTTTTTATACCTATAATTGCTATAACTCCTAAAAATAAATATAAAGCTAACGACAAAATAACCCAAATGTTACTCCATTGCATAATGTGTATATGGTATGGGTAATAATCAAAAGTAAGTGTTAATGGAAAAAATAATAATTTTATATACATTCCCAGGGTATAAAAAATTGTAGCATATTTCTCGCTAAGACTCATTCCAAGAAACGAATCATTCATTAATTCTTTGGCTATTGTATGCGATGTTATATCGCCTGTCGCTACATTTCTTAAAACAAAATAAATAACTGTTGTTATGATTATTACCAAATATGGTTTAAACATTTTCTTTAACAAGAATTTGTCATTAAAAAAGTAATAAACAGTAAGAGGAATTATGACTACAAATGTAAGCGACATTTCTTTTGACAATAATCCTAAAAAGAAAACTATAAATAAGTATAACAGGTTTTTTGTTTTTTCGGTTTTAATATATTTAATAAACATATATAATGACCAAACCGAAAACATCATTGCAAAAATCTCGTCTCGTCCTTTTATATTTGCAACTGCTTCGGAATGAATAGGGTGAGCTATCCATATTATTGTTGCAATAAACGAGAACCATATATACCAATGTTTATCATTTGGAGGAAATATATTTACTAAAAGCATAAAAATTAATATACCTGTTATTGCATAAAAAAGCACATTAAAAAAATGCGATATGTGTGGATTTTCGCCAAATATTTCATATTCTACTGCAAAAGTTATTAACGATAAAGGTCTGTATCTACCTCCTTCGACTAATGACTTTTTTTTACCAAAAAATCCTGTAAATAAATCATTTGTAAAAATGTCGCTTATGCCTCCAAAACCTTTTTTTACGTAGTTATTTTGAGTAATAACCATAGCATCGTCAAGTGCATATTGGTTTTTAAAAGAGTTTCCGTAAATAGCAAAAGTAAATGCAAATATTATAAAATAAATTAATTTATAGTTTTTAGAGAAATCTGTAGTTTTGTTTTGTTTCTCTTTTATATTTTTTATTTTATTTTTAGCCATATACTTTTATGTGTGTTACATATTTCTACGGTATTGTCCTCCAACCTCGAACATTGCATTTGTAATTTCGCCTATCGAGCATCGTTTTGTAGCCTCCATAAGTGTTTCAAAAATATTTTTATTTGTTGATGCTGTTTCTTTTATTTTATCTAACATTTCTTTGGCTTCGTTCATATAGGTTTTATGTAGTTCTTTTAACATTTTTATTTGATATTCTTTTTCGGTTTCTGTTGCACGAATTACTTCGTTTGGTGTTATTGTAGGCGAACCTTTTGACGATAAAAATGTATTTACTCCCATTATAGGTAATTTTCCGCTATGCTTCATTTGTTCGTAATATAACGATTCTTCTTGAATTTTACTACGTTGATACATTGTTTCCATAGCACCCAGCACTCCCCCGCGTTCGGTAATTCTATCAAATTCTGCAAGCACGGCTTCTTCGACAAGTTCTGTTAGTTCTTCGATAATAAATGAGCCTTGTATTGGGTTTTGATTTTTTGCCAGTCCCAGTTCATGATTAATAATCATTTGAATAGCCATTGCTCTTCGCACAGATTCTTCGGTAGGAGTTGTTATTGCTTCGTCGTAAGCGTTTGTATGCAACGAGTTACAATTATCGTATATTGCATATAAAGCTTGTAGCGTTGTTCTTATATCGTTAAAATCAATTTCTTGTGCATGCAAAGAGCGTCCCGATGTTTGAATATGGTATTTTAGCATTTGTGAGCGCGAATTTGCTTTGTATTTAAGTTTCATTGCTTTTGCCCATATTATTCGTGCAACTCGTCCAATTACCGAATATTCGGGGTCTATCCCGTTAGAGAAAAAGAACGATAGGTTTGGAGCAAATTTATTAATATCCATTCCTCTCGACAAATAATATTCTACATAAGTAAATCCGTTAGACAATGTAAAAGCTAATTGTGATATAGGGTTTGCTCCTGCTTCGGCTATGTGATAACCCGATATCGATACCGAATAGAAATTACGAACATTATGCTCTATAAAATATTCTTGCACATCGCCCATTAGTTTTAACGAAAAATCGGTTGAATAAATACAGGTATTTTGAGCTTGGTCTTCTTTTAATATGTCGGCTTGCACTGTTCCTCTTACTTTAGATAGAGTATCGGCTTTAATTTTTTCGTAAATTTCTTTTGGTAATACTTGATCGCCTGTTACTCCAAGTAGCATTAATCCCAAACCATCGTTACCTTCGGGTAATTCTTCGGCTTGATACGATGGGCGAACCGTTCCTTTGTCTTTATATATTTTTTCGATTTTTGCATTTACTTCGTCTTCTAATCCGTTTTCTTTTATATAAATCTCGCATTGTTGGTCTATAGCAGCATTCATAAAGTATCCAACCATAATTGGAGCAGGTCCGTTTATTGTCATTGACACCGATGTTTTTGGACTTGCAAGGTTAAATCCCGAATAAAGTTTTTTTGCATCGTCGAGGCAAGATATTGATACGCCAGAGTTACCTATTTTTCCGTAAATATCGGGTCTAACATCGGGGTCTTCGCCATATAGTGTAACGCTATCGAATGCTGTTGACAAACGTTTTGCCGGCATTCCTAACGATACATAATGAAAACGCTTATTTGTTCTTTCGGGTCCACCCTCGCCTGCAAACATTCTTGTTGGGTCTTCGCCTTCGCGTTTAAACGGAAAAACTCCTGCTGCGTAAGGAAACTCGCCAGGAACATTTTCTAAAAGATTCCATGCAAGAATATCGCCCCATGCTTTATATTTTGGCATAGATATTTTTGGTATTTGCAAATGCGATAAACTTTCGGAATGTGTAGTTATTCTTATTTCTTTATCTCTAACTTTAAAAACAAACTCGGGATTTTTGTATAATTGTTTTTTCGATTCCCAAGTTTCTATAATTTGTTTGTTTCGCGGATCTAAATCTAATTCTGTTTTTTTATATAAATTCTCTAATGTTTCGAGTAAATCTTTATTTTTTTCGGTATCTTCTTCGTTTTTTAATTCGTCTATAGTGTTTTTTATACTGTATAATTTTTGTGCTACACTGTGTTGTTCTTTAACCCAATTATTATAATCTCTAATCGTTTCTGCTATTTCCGACAAATAACGTATTCTGTTTGGCGGAATAATATGTATTTTTTCTGATAGTTCGTCAGATACATTGTATGTTGAATTAAAATTAGAGTTTGTTTTTTCGTTTATTTTTTCGATTAATGCTTTGTAAAAGGCATTTGTCCCGGCATCGTTATATTGCGATGCTATTGTTCCGTAAACAGGCATAGAGTCTATATCTTTATCAAAAAGATTATGATTTCGCGAGTATTGTTTTTTTACATCACGTAGAGCATCTAATCCTCCGCGTTTATCGAATTTGTTAAGTGCAATAATATCGGCAAAATCGAGCATATCTATTTTTTCGAGTTGCGATGCAGCTCCATATTCCGGTGTCATAACATACAAAGTAACATCGCTATGGTCAACTATAGCCGTATCAGACTGTCCTATTCCCGATGTTTCAAGAATTATTAAATCGTAGTTTGCTATTTTTAAAATGTTTAACGCATCTTTTACAAAATGAGAAACCGATAAATTAGATTGTCGT
>JALSQC010000078.1 GCA_026985625.1 Bacteroidales bacterium
AAAAACAAGCAATTAAAAAATTTAACCAAAAACAAAAAAAACAAAAAGGAAAACAACTTGTAATTTTTAATCCTGTAAAAAACATAAAATATACATTCGACAATATATCGGAATTTACAATATCGCGTTACGGAGAATCTATTGCCTTTATAAAAAATATAAAAGATAGTATAGATACCGCTCATGTATATAATTTTAACACAAAAAAACAAAAACTCGATACCATATTTGTATCAAACGGTATTGCAAAAAATATAGCATTAAATACAAACGGAACAATGTTAGCCTTTACATATTCGCCTGATACAGGCAAAACAAAACTATACTCGTTAAAATTATTTAACAACAAAACAAAAAAAACACAAACCATTGTAGATACCGTTTACAGTAAATTTCCAAAAAAATGGAGTGTAAGTAATAATTTTGAATTATACTTTTCTCGAAACAATAAAATACTATATTTTGGAATAGCTCCAAATCCTAAAAAAGAGCCGAAAGACACACTTATCGACGAAGAAAAATGCTATTTAGATATATGGACATACAAAGATTTATACATTCAACCCGAGCAGAAAAAAAACAAAAAATACGACCTAAAAAAAACATATTATTGTGATTACGTTATAGATACAAAAAAAATAAATCAACTTGCCGATACAATTATCGACGATGTTTATCCTCACAGCTTTGGTAATGGAACTTATGCAATAGGAATAAACCAAAAACCAAATTTAAAATCGCATTCGTGGGTATTACCTTATAAAAAAGATTTTTATCTTATAAATACACAAAACGGTAAAAAAACATTTATCGACTCAACATACTCATACATGAACATCTCGCCAAACGATAAGTATGTTTATTGGTTTGGCAACGACAGCTCTTGGTATGTGCAAAACATTAAAACACAAAAAAAATATTCGATAACAAAAAATATTAAAACAAAATTTTACGACGAAGATAACGATGTTCCCGAAAGACCCGGTAGTTACGGAATTGCAGGCTGGACAAATGACGATAAATACATATTAATCTACGATAAATTTGATATATGGAAAATATCTCCCGATTTAAGCCAAAAACCAATAAATATCACAAATACAAGAAAACAAAAAATACAAAACAGAATATATAAACTAAACCCCGATAAACTTACATACAACACACAAGAACCTTTACTTGCACATACATTTAATAAAATAAATAAAAACGAAGGTTTTAAATACATATATACAGATACAAAAAAACAAAAAGAACTTATTAACGATAAATATTCGTTTACATATCCAATAAAATCAAAACACAGTAATAAAATTATATGGCGAAAATCAAAATTTACACAGTCGCCTGAGATTTATTACAGTAACTTAAACTTTAAAAATATTACAAAGCTTACCAATATCGATACTACACGACAAAAATACAAATGGGGAAACGTAAAACTAATAAAATGGAAAAACTTTAAAAACGATACCATACAAGGGCTATTATATACTCCCGAGGATTTAGATACAACAAAAAAATATCCTATGATAGTATATTTTTACGAAAAATATTCCGACAAAATAAACCGTTTTTATCGTCCCAATCTTAGCCATTCGGTAATAAATTTTCCACTTTTTATAAGTAACGATTATATAATTTTTATACCCGATATAAAATACTATAACACAGGAACTCCCGGCGATGATTGTTACAATTCTATAGTAAGCGGAACAAAATATCTTTTAAAAAAATACAAATTTATAAACAAAAACAAACTTGGCTTGCAAGGACAAAGTTGGGGAGGGTATCAAGTTGCATATTTAATTACAAAAACAAATATGTATGCAGCTGCAATGGCAGGAGCTCCTGTTAGCAATATGACAAGTGCTTATGGCGGAATACGTTGGCAATCGGGAATGAGCCGTATGTTTCAGTACGAAACAGGACAAAGTCGTATAGGAAAAACATTATGGCAAAATCTCGATTTATACATAAAAAATTCGCCCGTATTTTTTGCTGATAAAGTTAATACACCTTTATTAATAATGCATAACGATAATGACGGTGCTGTCCCTTGGTATCAAGGAATAGAATATTATATGGCATTACGACGATTAGGAAAAAAAGTATGGCTGTTAGATTATAACGGCGAGAGTCATAATCTTAGAAAATGGCCAAACCGACTCGATATTTCTAAACGCGAGATACAATTTTTCGATTACTTTTTAAAAGATACTAAGCCTCCTGTTTGGATAGATAAAGGAATTCCCGCAATAAAAAAAGGTAAAGACTTTGGTTTCGAAATAGTAAAATAAAAAAAGCTCTTGATAAAAAATCAAGAACCTTTTAGGGTGAAAGATGGGACTTGAACCCACGACCCCCGGAACCACAATCCGGTGCTCTAACCAACTGAGCTACATTCACCATTTTTGCGATTGCAAATATATAATTTTTTTTTAAGAATGATAAACTTGAATAATTTTTTCGGCTAAATTTTTATCATTAAATTTTTTTACATACTTAAAACCTGTTTCCGACATGTCTTTTCTTAACTCGCTATTATTAAGTAACAAATTTATCTTTTCAGCAAGTTCCTCGTAATTATTAGGATTTATATAAATACTTGATTTGCCTCCTGCCTCCGAAAAACAACCTTCTTTACTTGTAATTACAGGTGTTTTAGAGTATAATGCCTCTATTATGGGAATACCAAAGCCTTCGAATATCGAAGGATAAATAAAAATATCGGCTCCTTGATACAATTTTGCCAAATCGGGGGTAGATATATTTTCTACAAAAATTACTTTATTTTTTAAATTATTACTGTCGATATATTTTTTTATTGTATCAATATATTTTGTTTTTTTGCCTACAACAACCAAAGGAAAATCAATATTTCCAAATATTAACGATTTTAATATGGTTAATAAATTTTTGCGAGGTTCTATAGTTCCAACATACAATAAATAATTATTGGGTAAATTAAATTTTTGTTTTAATTCTTTTATTTTATCAACAGAGAATAATGTTTTAAAATTATCGTTACAAGTTTGGTAAACAACAGTAATTTTATCTGGATTTATATTATAAAAATTAACAATATCATTCTTTGTTTGCTCGCTTATTGCAATTATTTTATCGGCTTTATTTGCAGCCATTCTAAATTTTCTGTCATAAATTTTTCTATCAAAATATTTATACCATTGCGGATATCTTAAAAAAATAAGATCATGTATTGTAACTATTTTTTTTACGTTATATTCTTTTATAGTTAACGGTAACTCATTACTTAGCCCGTGATATACGGTTATATTGTAATTGTTAAAATAACTTGGAATTTTTTTTGCCCTCCATAAACTTTTATTTGTATTATTTGGAGGTAAAATAATTTTATTGTCGTTAAAATTATATAAATCGGTTTTTTTTGTTGTAAACAAATAATAATTGTTGTTGGGATAATATTTATTTAATGCCGTAATTAAATCTCGAGAGTAGTTTCCCAACCCGCTTTTATTTAGAAAAACACGCTTTGCATCGAACCCTATGTTTAATTTATTATTCATAATAAAATTATATAAAAATACGTCTTTATAAATAATTAAAAAAACAATATACAAAAAGTTTAATATATTTTATTTTTTTTATACTTTAGTAAACCTTTTTTACAAAAACTTAAATTAAAAAAAATGCATATAGCTATAGCAGGAAATATTGGCTCGGGAAAAACAACATTAACAGGTCTGTTATCAAAACATTATAAATGGAAAGCTCATTACGAGGATGTTGATGATAATCCTTACTTAAACGATTTTTACGATGATATGCAACGTTGGTCGTTTAATTTGCAGATTTATTTTTTAAATAGCAGATTTAATCAAATTATAGAATTTCGTAAACAAAAGAAAACCGTTATACAAGATAGAACAATATACGAAGATGCTTATATTTTTGCCCCTAATTTACAATCGATGGGCTTAATGAGCAGTCGCGACTTTGAGAATTATTTTAGTTTATTTAATTTAATGAGCTCATTTATAACTCCTCCCGATTTATTAATTTATTTACGTGCCGGAGTTCCTACTTTAGTTGAACAAATTCAATCGCGTGGGCGAAAATACGAGAACACAATTCGTATAGATTATTTAAAACGCCTTAACGAAAGATACGAGGCTTGGATATCGTCGTATGATTTGGGTAAACTTTTAATAATTGATATTGATAATATAAATTTTAAAGATAATCCCGAGGATTTAAGTTCTATTATCGATAAAATTGATGCCGAAATT
>JALSQC010000079.1 GCA_026985625.1 Bacteroidales bacterium
AAGACTCGCCAATAACACATTAATAAACTTGCCCGAATGGTATATTAACGGATTAATATCATATCTATCAAAAGATTGGAACGCAAATATCGATAATATAGTTCGCAATGGTATATTATCGGGACAATACGAACATTTTAACCATCTTACGGGCGACGATGCAACCTATGCAGGACATTCTATTTGGAATTACATAGCCATTAAATACGGAAAATCGGTTATACCAAATATTATTTATTTAACACGCATAAGCAAATCTGCCGATAACGGATTTTTATATGTTCTTGGAAATACCATGAAATATATATCGTTTGATTGGTTAAATTATTACGATAAAAAATATTACAAAAAAGACCAAAAACGAGTAATTCCTAACGAAAATAATAACATTTTAAAATCTAAAAAAGAACATAAATATTATCATGCAAAACTCAGTCCCGATGGAGAATATATTGCTTTTTGCGATAATTTTATGGGAAAATATAAAGTGTATCTTGGAAAAACAGGAGAAAAATATAAAAAAATAATAAAACACGGACATACAATTAAACAGGCTGTGGACTATAATATGCCTCTTTTAGCTTGGCATCCGTCGGGAAAAATGTTAGCAATAATTACCGAAGAAAAAGGTAGCATTTGGCTAAATATGTATGATGTTGAGAGCAAAAAAATAAACAAACGCGAGATTTTTCATTTTCAAAAAATAACCGATTTTGTTTACGATAAAAAAGGAACAAATTTAATATTAACAGCCGTAAAAAACGGGAAAACAGATATTTACATTTATAGTCTTTTGGCAAATTCGGCAAAACAACTTACCTCAGGATATGCAAACGAACAAAATCCTTTTTATGTAAAAAATACTGGAGACATAATTTTCTCGTCTGATAAAAAAACCGATTCTTTAACCGAGAAAAATTTTAATTTAACAAAACAATCCGATTACGACTTATTTTTATACAGTCCAAAAACAAATCCAAACAAACTAAAAAATTTATCAAAAACACAATTTGTTAACGAAAAACAAGCAAAATATATCGATAATAAAAATTTTATATTTTTAAGCGATAGTAGTGGTATTATAAACCGGTTTGTTGCAAAAGAAGATAGCAGTGTTAGCTTTATAGACACAACAATACATTATAAGTATTTTATTAAAACAAAACCTTTAACTAATTATAAATCAAATATCTTAGAACAAGATTTGTCGTCAAATAAAGTAATAGATTTAATTCTGCATAACAATAAATATAAAATATATAAAACAGTTCTTAATAAAGACTCGTTGGTTAATTTAACAAATACATCGTATAAAAATAATTTAATAACAAAACAAAACAAAATAAAATTAGAGCAAGAATCAAAAAAAACAGATATAAATAAAAAAATACAAGTTCCCTTAACAATAAAAAGCGATACATTAAATATTAACATTAATAATTACACTTTTGATATAGAAAATCACAAATTACCGGGCAATTTACCATTAGAACAAATATCACAAAAAAATAAAAAAAATACCACAGGCTTCTTAAAGCAACGATATTATCAAACATCGTTTTATACAAATTACGTTGTTAATCAAATCGATTTTGGTTTCTTAAACACATCATACCAGGCATTTACGGGCAGTGCTGTTTATTTTAATCCCGGATTTAATCTTTTGTTTAAACTCGGAGCAAACGATTTATTCGAAGACTACAAAATAGTTGGAGGTTTTAGATTCTCGGGCAACCTCGAAAGTAACGAGTATCTTATAAGCTTTGAAAATCTAAAAAAACAATTAGACAAACAATACATTTTTCATAGGCAAGCATATACATCGGTTGGAAACAATCAGATAACAAAAACACATTCGCACGAAATTTTATATATTTTAAAATATCCATTTAATCAAGTAAGTGCATTAAGATTAACAACAAGTTTGCGTTACGATAGAGAATCAAAATTGTCAACCGATATACAAAGTCTTTACGATAAAAATATTTATAAAACTTGGGGAGGTTTAAAACTCGAATATATTTTCGACAATACTCGCTATATTGCACTAAACATATATAACGGAACAAGATTTAAAATTTTTGGCGAAGCATATCAACAAGCAATATTTAAAAACACAAACCTTTTTGTTGTTGGTGCCGATTTTAGACATTACCAAAAATTAAGCAGAAATTTTATACTCGCAAGCCGCATTGCAGGCAGCTCATCTTTTGGTAAAAGCAAATTGGTTTATTATATGGGAGGAGTAGATAATTGGATGAACATATCGCAAAAAGTTCCAATGTTCGACCAATCGGTTCAGATAGACCCAAATCAAAATTACGAATTTCAGACCCTTGCAACAAATATGAGAGGATTTACGCAAAATATACGAAACGGTAATAACTTTGTTGTTATAAATAACGAACTAAGATTACCTATTATCAGATACTTCTCAAATACACCAATAAATTCTGATTTCTTAGATAATTTTCAAGTTGTTGTTTTTAACGATATAGGAACAGCTTGGGCAGGAAAATCACCATACGACAAAAATAATGCTTATAATTACGAAACATATATAAACGGACCAATTACAGTTGTAATAGACAAACAAAAATCCCCCGTTGTTTGGGGATACGGTTTTGGATTACGTTCGCGATTATTAGGATACTTTATTAGAGCCGATTGGGCTTGGGGGGTAGAAGGAGACGTTATTCTACCACGAATTTTTTATTTATCGTTAAGTTTAGATTTTTAAATGGATATGACACTAAATCAAATTATTATTCTCGCAATAATAGGTATTGTAGGAGGATTTGTAAGCGGCTCAATGGGAGTCGGAGGCGGAGTAATTATTATTCCTGCACTTGTTTTTTTCTTAGGAATTACTCAACACGAGGCACAAGGAACAAGCGTAGCCGTGCTATCGATACCCGTTGCCTTGGTTGCAGCAATTAATTATTATAAATCGGGATACGTAAATTTTAAATTTGCAGCAATTATAATATTAACATTTGTTATAGGTGGTTATTTAGGGTCTAAATTTGCCGTAAATGTTCCCGAGAAAGTATTAAAACCAATATTTGGAGGTTTGCTTTTATTGGTAGGAATAAAAATGATTTTAGGAAAATAATTAACTTATTATAATGACAGATTTAAAAAATAAAATCAAAGAACTTAGTAACGATTTGTTTGATACCATTATAGCTTATCGCAGACATATTCATAAAAACCCCGAACTATCTTATAACGAATATAAAACATCAAAATTTATATGTTCTGTTCTTGATAAAAATAAAATAAAATACAAACAAGGATTTGTAAAAACAGGAATTGTTGCAAAAATACAAAGCACAAAAAATTATAATAAAAAAATTATTGCAATACGTGCCGATATTGATGCTTTGCCAATAACCGAAAACAATACACATAATTTTGTCTCGCAAAACAAAGGAGTAATGCACGCTTGCGGACACGATGTGCATACTGCAAATTTATTAGGCGTAGGCATAATATTAAACACATTGCGAGACAAATTCGAAGGAACCGTTTACTTAATATTTCAACCTGCCGAAGAAAAACTCCCCGGAGGAGCAAAATTAATGCTCGAAGAAAATATTTTTGGAACAAATAAACCCGATGCTATTTTGGCTTTACACGTTCAACCAACGTTAAAAGCAGGTAGTGTTGGTTTTAAAGCCGGCGAGTATATGGCATCAACCGACGAGATTTACTTAACAGTAAAAGGTAAAGGCGGACACGCTGCAATGCCTCACCAAATAAACGATACTATTCTTGCAACATCTAATATAATAGTTAACTTACAAAGTATAGTGAGCAGGTTTGTTCCCGCATCGATACCAACGGTTATATCGTTCGGAAAAATAATTGCAAACGGAGCAACAAATATAATTCCCGACGAAGTTAAAGTAGAAGGAACAATGCGAACAATGAGCGAAATATGGCGAAAAAAAATACATAAAGAAATTAATAATATAGCAAAAAATGTTGCAAAATCGCACAATACAACTTGCGATGTAAAAATTATAAAAGGATATCCGGTATTAAAAAATAATATTGAGCTAACAAAAAAATGCAAAAAATTATCGCAAGAATATCTTGGAAAAAAACAAGTAAAAGACCTTGATATTAGAATGACAGCCGAAGATTTTGCTTACTTTTCGCAAAAATATCCATCGGTTTTATTTCGTTTAGGAACAAGCAATAATAATAAAAATACACAAAACCCTTTACACTCGTCTAATTTTAATATCGACGAAAAAGCATT
>JALSQC010000080.1 GCA_026985625.1 Bacteroidales bacterium
TTTCGTTATGTTTTAATATTATTTTTCTAAGTTCTTCTATACGTTTTTTTGCATCGTTACTGTTCATTATTATAAAAATGTATTAAATATCTGATTTTTCTATCTCTTTTTTTGCTTGTGCATACGGAATTATTGTATCGTTTTTAAATGCTACTACAAATGCGTCGGGAAATCGTTGTCTTACTTTTCGTTGGCAAACAGGTATACTGTTAAAGTCTGTTATCTCGTCAACAAAATATTTATATCTGCCATTAATAAAAATTTCTTTTATATTTTTATAATCGGCAAATAATTTTTTATAATTTTTTATTTGTTTTTTCGACGATTTTATTTGAATACGGAATTTTATTCCCAATGCTCCTGTTTCTTTTTTTGGTTTTACTTTGTGTTTTTTTCCATTTTCGTCAACGTTATATGTTTTTCCAAAATCAAATAACGAAAAATGTACATATTTTTTTGGGTTTTGATTAATATCGTATAATAGTTTATCGAGATTATATGCCGAACGGTTTAGGTTATTATATAATGAGTCGTTGTTTATTAACATTCCCATAGAACCCTCGCCTCGTTGTATTTTTGCAAATATCTCGCTTGCATCGGCAAGCACTTTGTTTGCGTTTGTAATTGTTTTATACAAATTTGCTTTGGCAAGTGTATCGCTTATATCTGAAAAATTTGTTAAAATAGTTGTTAATTTTTCGTTATTATTTTTAAGATTTGTTGTTATTGATTCTATATTATCAAAAATAATTGCAAGTTTACCTTTTTCGTTACGCATAAGTGTATCTAATGATATTGATGTACTCTCAAGATTTCGCACTGTCATTTTTATACTTTCAAATGTTTTTGATAGATTATCGCGTGTTTGCTTATTAAATATATATTGTATAACTGTCATTACCGAATCCATAGAAAACATAAGTTCTTCGGCTTTTCGTTTTAATGGTAACATTTGTGCACTAACTTGTTCTTTTAAATCTTTTTCGGTTGCAGGTAAAAGTGTATCTCCAATGTTATAATATTTGTTACTGTTAGACAGGTTTAAACTTATTCCTTTGCTTCCCATTAAATCGGTGCTGTATATCATTGCTATTGTAGAATCCGGTATTTTATAATCTTGCGTTAAAACAAATTTTACAACTATTCTGCCTGAATTGTCGGGATAAAAGTAAATATCACGCACCAGCCCTACTCTTAATCCATTAATTGTTACCGGATTAGATACTGTAAGTCCTTCTATTTTGTTGTAAACAACATAATATTGTTTTTCGGTAATAAAAAAGTTTTTTCCTTTAAGGTAGTTAATACCCCAAACTAATACTGCAATAGTTGCAGAAACAACAATACCTATTATTATATATTTTATTTTTGTCAATTTATTTTTTATTTATCGTAAAAATATAAAAATTTATTTAATTATTTACTGCTATCTTCTTTTTTGCTTGTTTTACCGATATTTTTTTATCGCCATCAAATGCTACAACAAAAGCATCTTTATATTTTTCTTTTGCAATTTTCTCTATTTCAAGTATTTTAGAGTAATCTTTGGTTTTTGTTGCATAATATTTATAAAATTTTCCCGATTTTTTATAATAAACGTCTTTTAGTCCTTTAAAATTTTGTGGTTTTGTATTTATTTTTTTTGACGATGTTGATAACTGTACCGAGAAGTATATGTTTGTTTTATTAGTTTTTGTTGTATCTTTTGTTGCATTATCGTTAATATTTATATCATCATCGGGAATATTTTTTTCGTATTTTTGTTTATATTCTTTAAATGCACGATAAATTCCTGAAGCTATTAAATCTTGTCCTTTTTCTGATGTTATATATTTTCCTTCTTCGGGGTTTGATATAAACCCTACCTCTATTAAAACACTTGGCATTGTTGTTCGCCAAAGCACAAGAAAACCTGCTTGTTTTACTCCTCTATCGTAGCGTCGCACTTTTTCGCGAATTTGTTTTTGAACAAGCGATGCAAAATCTAAGCTTTGTGCAAGATATTGATTTTGATACAACGAGAAAATTATGTTTGCTTCGGGCGAGTTAGGGTCAAAACCATCATATTGTTTTTGGTAATCGGCTTCTTTTAAAATAACCGAATTTTCTCGTTTTGCAACAGCAAGGTTACCTGCGGTTTTATGTAAACCCATAACATAAGTTTCTACTCCATAAGGTTTTGTGCTTGGATTTGAGTTTGCATGTATTGATATAAATAAATCGGCATGGTTCTCGTTTGCAATTTTTGCTCTACGATAAAGTTCTACAAAAACATCGGTATCGCGAGTATAAATAACTTTAACATCGGGAATATTATCGGTAATATATTTTCCGAGTTTTAAAGCTATTGCCAAAACAACGTCTTTTTCTTTACCTGAACTTCCGTGAGCCCCGGGGTCTTTGCCTCCGTGTCCGGCATCTATAACTACTGTTTTTATTCTGTTATCTTCGCTTGTTTGCGATAATACTATGTTAATGTTTGTTAAACATAATATTAAAAAAAGACTAATAATCCTTATAAATTGTTTATTATAAATATTTTTATTTTTTAAAATCATGAAATCTAAAATTATTTTTTGTTTAGTTTTAAAGATTTTTATTATTATTACAAAAATAATAACTTAATTAAATAAAACATTATTGTTTTTTGATAGCTTATAAACATATATTTAACAATAAAATACTTTTTATTATTGCTGTTTTATTTTTATTTAACAATAAAATTAAATCGCAAAATACAAATATTATACCTGATACTCTAAAAAATAAAAGTATTATTACAAAAAATAATAGTACCGATTCGTTAAAAGTATCTGTTAAAAAGAAAAAAAACACTCAAAAAGTTGACGCTCCTATTAATTACTCGTCTAACGACTCGGTTAATTTTGATATTGCTCATAAAAAAGTTTATTTGTTTGGCAGTGCTGTTGTAAAATATAAAGATATTACTTTAGAAGCCGATTATATTGAGTTAGATTTAGAAAATAATATAGTTTTTGCAACCGGTGTAGCCGATAGTTCGGGTATGACAAAAGGCAGTCCTCATTTTAAACAAGGTAACGAGGAATATAACGCAAAAAAAATTACATATAATTTTAAAACTAAAAAAGGAATAATAACCGGTGTTATTACCGAACAAAGTGGAGGTTTTTTGCATAGCGAAAAAACAAAACGTTTAGCCAATGGCGAGATTTGTATTAAAAATGGAAAATTTACAACTTGCGACCTTGAACATCCTCACTATTATATTGATTTAACAAAAGCAAAACTTATACCTAACGATAAAATAGTATCGGGACCTGCTTATTTGGTTATAGAAGATGTTCCTCTTCCGCTTGGTATTCCGTTTGGTTTTTTCCCTAATAATAAAAAGCATACTTCGGGAATAATAATTCCCGAATACGGCGAGGAAGAAAATCGTGGTTTTTTTCTACGTAAAGGTGGATATTATCTTGCTCTTAACGATTATGTTCATTTTAAACTTTTAGGCGATATATATTCGCACGGAAGTTGGGGAGCAAATTTAGTTTCGCAATACAAAAAACGTTATAAATTTTCGGGGGCTTTTGATATTGCTTATCAAAATATTAAAATATTAGATAATGATATACCTCAACGAACATATTGGTTTAAATGGAACCACCGACAAGACCCCAAATCGCACCCTAGCAATACATTTACCGCAAATGTAAATATGGGTTCGAGCACATATAATTTGTATAATTCGGTAAATACGTCTAATCATTTAAAAAATACTATGCAATCAAGTATTTCGTATTCTAAACGTTGGAAAAATTTTAATTATTCGGCTAATTTACGACACTCGCAAAATACCCTTGACAGCACTATTAATTTATCGTTGCCCGAGATGGCTTTTAGTATGAATAGGATTTATCCGTTTAAACGAAAAAATAAGGTTGGAAAAACACGCTGGTACGAAAAAATAGGGATATCTTATAACTCAAATCTAAAAAATACTATACATGTTCACGAAGATTCTTTATTTAATCCTGCCATTATAGATAATTTTAAAAATGGTATTAAGCATTATATCCCAGTAAGCACATCGTTAAAAGCTTTTAAATATTTTACCTTTTCGCCATCGTTCTCTTATACTGAACGTTGGTATTTGCAAACTGTTGAAAGATTTTGGAATGATACTGCAAATAAATCGGATATTAAAAATGTAAATGGGTTTAAACGTTCGGGCGATTATATTGTTAGTGCACCTCTTAGCACAAAACTTTACGGAATGTATATGCTAAAGCATGGGCCGGTAAAAGCATTACGGCATGTAATTACTCCTATGGTTAGTTTCTCGTATCGCCCCGATTTTAGTAACAATAAATGGAAATATTATTACGATTACAGAACCGACACTCTTGGCAATACAAGAAAATACTCGATTTTTGAACGTGGTATATATGGTAGCCCTCCAAGTGGCAAATACGGAGCATTAAACTTTAATTTAGGTAATAATATCGAGATGAAAGTTCGTAACCGAAAAGATACCGTTACAGGAACAAAAAAAATAAAATTACTCGAGAGTTTAAGTTTTAACAGTTCGTATAATCTTGCTGCCGACTCGTTAAATTGGTCTAAAATATCAGTATCGGGACGAACAAATATATTACGAATTATAAATGTAACTTTTAGTGCTAATATCGATCCTTATTCTTTAGACAATAATGGTTCAATTATAAATAAATTTGAGTGGAACGAAAATAAAAAAATAGGAAGATTAACCGATTTTAACATTGCTACGGGTTTTAGATTTTCGCCTAAAAATAATACCAAAAAATCTAAAATAAAATCCGAAGCTTATAAAGCATCGGTATTAGTTGCAGGATTGCCAAGTAATTATTTAGATTATTATGTTGATTTTGATATACCTTGGAGTTTAAATATAAATTATAATTATCGTTATTCAAAACCTGCATTTGAAAAAACTATTACACAAACTTTTAATTTCTCGGGCGATGTAAATCTTACGGGAAAATGGAAAATAGGATTCCGTTCGGGTTACGATATAGTAAAAAAAGATTTTACTTATACCAGTATAGATATTTACAGGGATTTACATTGTTGGGAGATGAGCTTTAATTGGATTCCTTATGGATTTTATAAAAGTTATAATTTTAAAATAAATGTAAAAGCATCGATTTTGCAAGATTTAAAAATAAATAAACGCCGAAGCTATACCGATAATTTTTAAAAAAAAAGAGGAATAAACTATTCCTCTTTTTTTTATTATCCTAAAAATGTTTTTAAGTTTTTGCTACGAGATGTATGTCGCAAACGTCTAATAGCTTTTTCTTTTATCTGACGAACTCTTTCGCGTGTTAGTCCAAAATTATCACCAATTTCTTCTAATGTCATTTCAACAACACCTATTCCAAAAAAGTATTTTAATATATCTCTTTCTCGCTCGGTAAGAGTGGCTAAAGCTCTGTCGATTTCTTTGCTTAAAGATTCGTTTATTAACGATTTATCGGCTTTGGGCGAGTCGTTATTTTCTATTACATCTAACAAACTGTTGTCTTCGCCTTCTTGAAAAGGAGCGTCAACCGATACGTGTCGTCCCGATATACGCAAAGTATCTTCTATTTTTTCTTTTGGCAAATCTAAAGTTTCGGCTAATTCTGATGACGATGGTTTACGCTCGTATTCTTGCTCGAATTTAGAAAAAGCTTTATTTATTTTATTTAATGATCCTACCTGATTTAATGGTAAACGAACAATTCTTGATTGTTCGGCAAGTGCTTGTAAAATAGATTGTCGAATCCACCATACAGCATACGAAATAAATTTAAATCCTCGAGTTTCGTCAAATTTTTCGGCGGCTTTTATTAATCCCAAGTTTCCCTCGTTAATTAAATCGGGTAAACTTAATCCTTGATTTTGATATTGTTTTGCAACGGACACAACAAAACGCAGATTTGCTTTTGTTAGTTTTTCTAACGCTATTCTGTCTCCTTTTTTTATCCGTTGAGCTAATTCAACTTCTTCTTCGACTGTAATAAGGCTTTCTTTACCAATTTCTTGCAAGTATTTATCTAAAGAAGCACTTTCGCGATTGGTAATAGATTTGGTAATCTTGAGTTGTCTCATATTATATATAGTTTTTTTTGCAGAAAAATTAGCACAAAATTACATCATTTTTATTTATTAGTCAATTTTTTTGCAAAATATTTATTTATTTTAAACCAAAAGCATAAAATGCAGAGTTCCCGTTTGGATAAATTCCTTCAACCAAAACACCTGATTTACTCATTGATAAGGCAGATTCCACATCTGATATTGTATTAATTTTTTTATTATTTAGTTTAGTTACAATAAAACCTTTTTTTACTCCAACCGATCTAAATTTTCCAGGTCCGAGTTCTGTTATTTGCATTCCGCTTGATATACCTAATTGTTGTTTTTCTCTTAGACTTAGTTCATTAAATTTAGCACCTAAAATATATTTGTTGTTTTTAATATAAGTAGATGTGTTTCCTTTTTCGTTTTTAAATTTTATTTCAAAAGTCTTTTTTTTGCCATTTCGTAATACGGTAATATTTACTTTATCTCCGGGTCGGTATTTACTTACTTGTTCGTGTAATTGTCCTATATTGTCTATATTAAAATTGCCTATTTTTATAATAATATCTCCGGGCAATATACCGGCATCGGCTGCAGCACCTCCTTTATTTACCTCGTTTATGTAAACTCCTTTTGTTTCGCTTATTCCCAAACTTTTTGATATATCGGCATTTAAATCGGCAATTGACACTCCTAAATATGCTCGTTGAACTTTGCCAAATTCTAATAAATCTTTAACAACTTTTTTAACAATATTTATTGGTATTGCAAAAGAGTATCCTACATAAGAGCCTGTTCTTGATACTATTGCAGTATTTATTCCTACCAATTCGCCCTTTATATTAATTAAAGCTCCTCCGCTGTTACCCGGATTTACAGCGGCATCAGTTTGTATAAACGATTCTATTGAGTATGGCGATGTTGTGCTTATATTACGTGCTTTGGCACTAACTATACCGGCTGTTACTGTTGAATTTAGATTAAAAGGATTTCCTACTGCCAGAACCCACTCGCCTATTTTTAAATCATCGGAATTACCGTATTTTATTACCGGTAAATTGGTTTTATCTATTTTTAGCAAAGCTATATCGGTATTTGGATCGGTTCCTATAATTTTTGCTTTATAACTCGACTTGTCGTTTAAAATTACCTCTATATTATTAGAGTTTTCTATAACGTGGTTATTTGTAATAATATATCCATCGCTTGATATTATAACTCCGGAACCTGACGATATTACAGGCGACGAGTATCCTCCTTGCCCTCCACTACCAAAAAAGAAATCGTATAAACTATTGTATGTATTCTCTTGTATATATTGTGTTTTTATGTGAACTACCGAGTTTATCGATGAGTTTGCCGCATTTACAAAATTAATATTTTCGGGAACATTTTGTGCATTGCTTGTAAGATAAACAGGGGCTTTTTGCTTAATCTCAATAACTCGAGGTTTATAATCTATAATTTTTAATGTAACTAAAACAACTAAAAAACTTGCAATAACAGCAATAATAAAAGTAGAAATAATTTTTTTTGCATTCATAATTTTATAGTTTTAAATTTTTAAACAAAATTATAATCAAAAACGCAAATTATTACTTTTATGTTGCTAATTAGTTTATATTTTTAACGTAAATTAACGGCAATTATTTAATTATTTAAATTTATTAACAAATGCTTTTAAATTTTTATAAATATCACGGAACAGGTAACGATTTTATTATTATTGACAATAGAGAATCTTTAATAGAATTAACCGCAAAACAAATATTTTTTTTATGTAATCGCAGGTTTGGTATAGGTGCCGACGGATTAATGAGTCTTGAAAATGATAATAATTTTGATTTTAGAATGAAATATTATAATTCCGATGGAAAAGAAGGCACAATGTGTGGAAATGGTGGCAGATGTATAGTTGCGTTTGCAAAAAAATTAGGTGTAATAAAAAATAAAACAAAATTTATTGCTGTTGACGGCGAACACTATGCCGAAATTTCGGATAATAATATTGTAAAATTGCAAATGTCAGATGTAAAAAATATAAAAAATATAAAAAAAGGTTTCTTTTTAGATACAGGATCGCCTCACTATGTTGAGTTTGTAGATAATTTAGAAAATTTTGACGTGTATAACGAGGGTAAAAAAAATCGTTATTCAAACGAGTTTAAACCTTTTGGAACTAATGTCGATTTTGTAAAAAAAGAAAATAATAAATTAATTACTGTTGCAACATACGAGCGAGGTGTAGAGTCTGAAACATTATCGTGCGGAACCGGTGTTACGGCATCGGCTTTAGTTTTTGCCAAAAAAAATAAAATAAACAATTTTGTAGAAATAAAAACAAAAGGAGGAAATTTAAAGGTTTTTTTTGAACAAAAAAATAATATATTTACAAATATTTACTTACAAGGCGAAACAAAGTTTGTATTTAACGGAACTATTATAATTTGATTTAGATTTTTATGATTTTTATTATTGTATTTTTTTGGATTTCGGTATTTATAATATTTTATTCATATATAGGTTATGGAATATTATTATATTTATTGGTTAAACTAAAAAAAATATTTATAAAAGAAAAATCGTTTGACAATATAAAATACGAACCTGTAGTTACTCTTTTTGTTGCCGCTTATAACGAAAAAGATTATGTTGATTTAAAAGTAAAAAACTCGCTTAGTTTAAATTATCCTAAAGAAAAAATAAAGCATATATGGGTAACCGATGGTTCTAACGACGGAACTAACGACTTGTTAAAAAAATATCCCGATATTACGGTATATCATAAAAATGAACGAGGTGGCAAAATTGGAGCTATAAACAGAGGAATGCAATTTGTAAAAACTCCAATAGTAATTTTTTCCGACGGAAATACAATTCTTAGTAAAGAATCGATTAAAGAAATTGTAAATTGTTTTAAAGATAAGAATGTTGGTTGTGTTGCCGGCGAAAAAAGAATTTTTAATAAAGATAAAGACTCGGCTGCAGGTTCGGGCGAAGGTTTTTATTGGAAATACGAATCGTTTTTAAAAAAATACGATTCTGAGTTATATTCAACCGTTGGTGCTGCAGGCGAATTGTTTGCAATAAGAACTGAATTGTTTGAGAGAATAGAAGATAATATTTTGTTAGATGATTTTATAATATCGTTGCGTATAGCTAAACGAGGATATAAAATTAAATACGAACCAAAAGCTTATGCTCAAGAAACATCGTCGGTAAATGTAAAAGAAGAGCTTAAACGGAAAATAAGAATATCGGCAGGAGGAATTCAATCAATAGTAAAATTAGCCGACTTATTTAATTTTTTTAAATATGGAATTTTATCGTTTCAATTTATATCGCATAAAGTTTTAAGATGGATTTTTGTCCCTTTTTTATTACCATTGGTATTAATATTAAATTTTATAATTTGTTTTAATTTAAAAAGTTTTTTTGTTATAAACATTTACTCTGTTTTATTCTGGTTGCAAATACTATTTTATTTTTTATCGCTTATAGGTGCAATTTTACAGAACTATAAAGTAAAAATTAAACTTTTGTTTATTCCGTATTATATTTTTATTATGAATTTATCGGTTTATTATGGCATTATACGATATTTAAAAGGTAACCAAACAGTAAATTGGGAAAGAGCAAAACGAAGTAAATAACATGCATAGTGTCTTTTGTTAAAAATAACCAATATTATAAATTTTGTTTTTACGGATTTTTAAAAAATCTACGCTTTTTTGATGCTTTTTTTTTATTATATCTAAAAAGTAAAGGCATTAGCTATACCGAAATAGGAAGTTTATATGCTATTAGAGAAATTTTTATTAATTTATTAGAAGTGCCTACAGGAATTATTGCCGATTTATACGGGCGAAAAACTGCATTGGCAGGTTCGTTTTTGGCTTATATTTTATCTTTTTACTTATTTTATTCGGGAGAAAAATATTTTATTTTTCTTTTAGCCTTTGTTTTATATGGCATTGGAGATGCTTTTCGTTCCGGAACACATAAAGCAATGATAATGGATTATCTTAGAAATAATAAAATGTTTAATCGTAAAATTTATTATTACGGACATACACGTGCTTGTTCGCAACGCGGGTCGGCAATTTCGGCTTTACTTGCAGGATTTATTGTTTTTTATTATGGCAATTACAATAGTATTTTTTTGCTATCTATTATTCCTTATGTTTTAAATTTTTTCTTAATACTTTCTTATCCGTCTTATTTGAATAAGCCAAAATATAAAAAACAACAAAATTTTTTATCGGGATTTAAAAATTTATGGTTAGTAGTAAAAAATCCAAAAGTTTTTGCAATTATGCACTCAAGCTCATTGCATTCGGCATATTTAAAATCGGTAAAAGATTATATACAATTTTTAATGAAATCTATTGCTCTGTCAATTCCTGTTTTTTTATATATTGATAAGCAAAAAAACGAAGCTTTGTGGATTGGTATTTTATATTTTATATTATATGTGCTTGCATCGTTAGCATCGTCAAAAGCAGAGTATTTTTTTAAAAAATCCACTAAAATTGTAATAATAACTTTAATTGCAGGTTTATTTTTTGGTGTATTATCCGGACTTTTTCAGATAAACAAATATTTTGGATTTTCGTTAATATTTTTTATTGCTATTTATATTGTTGAGAATATAAGAAAACCTATTTTAACAGCTTATATTGCCGAAACTGTGCCGGGCGAGATATTGGCATCGGTTCTATCGGCTCAAAATTTATATAAAACTATTTTAACTGCAGCTATTTCGTTTGTCTTTGGTTGGTTATCGGATTATAACGGGTTGGGGTTTGCCTTATTCTATCTAAGCGTTATTTTATTTATTATAAGTTTGTTGTTGCATAAATTTATTAATAATGGTTAAAATTTAAAATATTTTTAAACTATATAATACAACTGCATAAATATAAAATCGCAAAAATCGTGTTAATCCTAATAATAAATATGTTTTATAGTTATATTTAACAGCTCCTGCAATCATACTAATTGACGAATAAGGTAGGGGTAAAAGAGCAGCGACAACAATTATTGCTCCTCCGAATTTCTCGATTAAAGTGTAATTTTTTTCAAATTTTTTTTCGACAATTTTTTTTATTTTTGGTATTCGCCGTAATAATATTCCTATTTTATAAGAAAAAATGCCACCTATATACGATAAACTTGCTAATAGTGTAACAACTAAATAAGGTTCGCTAAAATGTTTTCCCCATATTATAAAAATATCAGGCGGAATTAGACCCAATAATGTTTCCGAACTTAAAAAAAACAGATAAACTAAGTAAGGATTTAAACTATTAACAATATCTGTAAAAAACTGTTCTAAATTAAAATATTTATTAATTATTATTCCTGCCGTAATAAAAATTAAAAGTATTATAACTATTTTAAAAATACTTTTTCCAATAATTTTATATAAACCTGTTCGTTTATAATATTTGTGATAAATATTAGCTTTTTGTTTTATGTTTTTTTTCTTTGCCATTAGCTTTTATTAACTAATCTAATTTTAAAACAGCAAGAAATGCTTTTTGAGGCACCTCTACATTACCAATTTGTTTCATACGTTTTTTTCCTTTTTTTTGTTTTTCTAAAAGTTTTCTTTTTCGAGTAATATCGCCACCATAACATTTTGCAGTAACATCTTTACGAACAGCTTTAACTGTTTCGCGAGCAATAATTTTTGCACCTATAGCTGCTTGTATTGCAATATCGAATTGTTGACGAGGTATAAGTTCTTTTAGTTTTTCGCACATTCGGCGGCCAAACGAGTAAGCATTATTAAAATGTATAAGCGTAGATAAAGCATCGACTCTTTCGCCATTTAATAAAATATCAAGTCTAACTAATTTTGCAGGTTTGTATCCTGTTTGGTAATAATCAAACGAAGCGTAGCCTTTTGATATACTTTTTAATTTATCGTAAAAATCAAAAACAATTTCGGCAAGTGGCAATTCAAAGTTAAGTTCTACTCTGTTTGTTGTTAAATAATTTTGAGATATTAATATTCCTCGTTTATCGAGGCAAAGTGTCATTATTGGACCAATATAATCGGTTTTTGTAATAATTTGGGCTTTTATATAAGGTTCTTCTATTGTATCAATTAGCGTTACATCAGGCATTCCCGATGGATTATGAACGTCAATAACATCGCCTTTTTTTAATATAATTTTATACGACACATTAGGCACAGTTGTAATAACATTCATATTAAATTCTCTATCGAGGCGTTCTTGAATTATTTCCATGTGTAATAATCCCAAGAATCCACATCTAAAGCCAAACCCCAGAGCCACAGATGACTCCGGCTCCCAAGTTAACGATGCGTCGTTTAATTGGAGTTTTTCCATAGATGTTCGCAAATCTTCGTAATCTTCGGCATCAATGGGGTAAATTCCTGCAAATACCATTGGTTTAACTTCTTCGAAACCTTTAATTCTATCGTTGCAAGGATTATCTACCGATGTTATTGTATCGCCTACTTTTACTTCTTTTGATGTTTTTATTCCGGAAATAATATATCCTACATCTCCTGTTGTTAATATATTTTTAGGACTTTTTTTTAATTTTAAGACACCTATCTCTTCGGCATAATATTCTTTTTGCGTTGCAAAAAATTTAACATGCTCGCCTTTTTTTATTTCGCCGTTAACTACCTTAAAATAAACTTCTATTCCGCGAAAAGGATTAAAAACCGAGTCGAAAATTAGTCCTTGAAAAGGAGCATCTTTATTACCTTTTGGTGGAGGAACCAAATCTACAATGCTATCTAAAATTTCTTTAACTCCCATACCTGTTTTTCCGCTTGCTTTTAAAATATCGTCTTTGTTACAGCCTATTAAATCAATAATTTGGTCTTCGACATCGTCAGGCATTGCGTTTGGCAAATCCATTTTATTCATAACAGGTATTATCTCTAAATCGTTCTCAATAGCCAAATATAAGTTTGATATTGTTTGAGCTTGTATGCCTTGTGTTGCATCTACAATTAAAAGTGCTCCTTCGCAAGCTGCTATCGAACGGGATACTTCGTATGAGAAATCTACATGTCCGGGGGTGTCAATAAGATTTAATATATATGTTTCGGAATTTTTTGTATATTCCATTTGTATGGCATGACTTTTAATTGTAATGCCTCGTTCGCGTTCCAAATCCATATCGTCAAGCACTTGAGCTTGTAAATCTTTTTGCGATACAGTGTTTGTGTATTCGAGTAAACGGTCGGCTATTGTGCTTTTCCCATGGTCTATATGTGCTATTATACAAAAGTTTCTTATGTTTTTCATTTAATATATATGGTATATTTAATTTTTTACAAATATAATATCAAAAATAAATTATTATCTTAAAATAATATCTATAATTATTTTTTCGTTTACAATATTATTTAATTTCTCGATTATTGCTTGTTTCATCATTGATATCTCGTTTCGTACTATTGACGATGAAAAATGCACATATAAAATACGATTTTTTATATATAAATCTTTGGTTGAATTAGCTACTTGTTTTCCTAATATTTTTTCCCAAGAGTTTAATATTTTTGCCTTTTTATATTCTTTGGCAAACTTTGGATTATCAAACAATTTTGCTATAATCTCGCTAATATGTACTGTATTTGTCCGTTCCATAAAATTAAAAATATAAAGATAATTCTTTTTAAACAATATATTTTTAAATATTGTTAATTCTTTATTCATTTCTTATATTTTTGCAAAAAAAATATAACATTGCAAATAGGGAATCTTAAAATAGCAGAAAAATATCCGGTTCTTCTTGCACCAATGGAAAATGTTACCGACCCTACTTTTAGGTATATGGTAAAAAAATTTGGTGTTGATATGATGTTTACCGAGTTTATATCATCTGACGGAATAATAAGAGGAGGAAAAAAGGGATTAAAAAAACTCGAAATTTTTGATTACGAACGCCCTATAGGTATACAAATTTACGGACATTTAGTTGAACCTATGGTTGCTGCCGCTAAATTAGCCGAAAGTTTCTCGCCTGATGTTATTGATATAAATTTTGGCTGTCCTGTTAAAAAAATTGTTAAGCGTGGAGCTGGAGCCGGTATGTTACAAAATATACCGTTAATGCTTAAAATTACAAAAAAAGTTGTTGATGCAGTAAAAATACCTGTTACCGTAAAAACACGACTTGGTTGGGACGAAAATACTAAAAATATTGATGTAGTGGCTGAACAATTACAAGATGTAGGGATTAAAGCTCTTACTATACACGGACGAACTCGTAGCCAAATATACGAGGGCAATGCCGACTGGTCGTTAATTGGCAAAATAAAAAACAATTCCAGAATAAAAATACCAATAATAGGAAACGGCGATATAAAAACTCCGGAACAAGCAAAAGCGGCTTTTGATAATTACGGTGTTGATGCCATAATGATTGGACGTGCAAGTATTGGAAACCCATGGTTGTTTAAACAGGTAAAACATTTTTTAAATACAGGCGAAATTTTACCTGAATTATCGGTAAAAGAAAAAGTTAAAATAGCAAAAGAACAGTTGCAAAAATCGTTAGAAATGAAAGTAGAACGAGCAGCTGTTGTTCAAATGCGAAGACATTTTGCCAATTATTTTAAGGGATTAAAAAATTTTCGCGAAACAAAAATTAAGTTATTACAAGCCGACAACCCAAATGATAATTTTAACATTTTAGATTATATAGCTAAAACTTGGGGTTAATATGAATCTAAAATAGCTTTTCGCAAGCTGTCTTTTTTTTCCGGAGATATACTCATATTGTTTTTAAAAACAGGTTTCTCCCATTCGCCATACATAGGATTTGGTAAAATTAAAAAATCTTTGCCAAAGGATTTAATATTTTTATCAACTAAATTTTTAGCTAAAAGAGAATCTCTATCCTCATAAATCTCTGAGAAATCTGTTAAATTATCGCCTATGTAAAGTAAAATATCGTAATTTTTTAATATTTTAGCCCGTCGATATCGTTTTGTGCTAACACTATCGCGTAAAAGAACATGCATAGAATCAACAAAAGGAAATCCCCTATCAATTAGGTTTTGCATAGTTTTTTGTTTTAAATTTTTTCGACGGTTCGATACATAAAAAGTTTCTACATCTTTATATTTTGCATAGTTTAAAAAGTCAACTGCTCCGGGCAATGCTTTTGCCGATGCCTTATTAACCCAAGTCTCCCATTCTTTGCGACTGTATGATGTATTTGACAGTATGCAATGTGCTTCAAAAGGGCTATTATCAAGAACAGTCTCGTCTATATCAACAACAATAGCTTTACGTTTTAAAGTATCGGCATAAGGCAACTTGTTTAGTAATATTGTTTTTGCAAAATTATATGTTTGATAATATATTGCTCGCATCTCTGCTGATTTTTGATACCACAAAGTAGCCATTAGTAAATAATCCGATGAATATTTTTTTTCGGGTTTTTTAATTTTTTGTTTTAATGTATCTATTTTGTCTTGTTTACCTTTTACAGGAACTCTTTTACATGAAAAACTTAATAGAATTGTAAATATTATAAATATTTTAATAGTTGTTTTCATTTGTATTTTTTTGTAATATTGTTTTTTTTACAAAATTAATGAATGAAATTTAAAATAATGATTTTTCGAAGAATATTATTTACAATTATACTTTTGTCCTTATCAAGTTTACTATTTTCGCAATATGTTAAAAATATAGGAACTCCATTATACGAAAATTATTTACCCGAGGAAATAAATTCGCACCCACAAACATGGCAAATAACACAAGATAGTTTGGGCTTGTTATATTTTGCAAATCAACAGGGTATATATTTGTTTGATGGTAGTAATTGGACTAATTTTTTTGCTATACAAGGTGTTAGG
>JALSQC010000081.1 GCA_026985625.1 Bacteroidales bacterium
GGTAAATACGATGAATCTAAGACTTCTATAAAATCTGTTTTTGTTTCGGTATCTGTATTTGTTCCGTCCGATGCTGTAAGCGAAACCGTATATAATCCGGGAGTATCATACTCTATACCCGAAGGATTTTGTTGTGTCGATGTTGTTGTTTGTGCTCCTGTAAAATCCCAATCCCACGATGTTGGTGTTCCTCCTAAAGTTAAATCGGTAAAATCTACTGTTTGTCCCTCGATAATGGTTGTATGATTTGCCGAAAATTGTGCAGTTAACGACGTAGGTGCCAAAACTGTTATATAATTATGTTTTATTTCATCGTCGGTTGTATTTCCATCTGACACTGTTAACGATACATCGAAACTGCCCACTGATATGTATGTAATATTCGAAGGATTTTGTTGTGTTGATGTTGATGTTTGTGCTCCTTGAAATGTCCAATTCCACGATGTTGGTGTATAATTACTTGATAAATCGGTAAAATCTACACTACCACCATAAGGTATTGTTAAAGGATTACCGACAAAGTCGGCTACAATTCCACATGGATACTCCCCTATTCCATAATTTGACAAAACATTATTTGCTCCCGAATTAGGATACAAATCGTTTTCGACTATACTATGGTCGGGTGCTATTAAGCAACCATCGGGATTTCCGGGAAAATCGTAATAACTGTAAACAGAGCCTCCATTATCGGAACCATCATCATGAATACCAAAAATTAACGGATATTCTATTGGTCCGTGGTCAATCCTATATTGAACTAATGCCGTAGAATCGTCTGAAGGCGAAAAAAAAGATAAAAATACTACATCTTTTTGATTACATCCGTGAGATGTGTAAATATCATTCATATCGGGTATTTGAGCTACACAATACGTGCAACCCACAAACGAACATTCTAAATAAACATATTTACCTTGTGCTAAAATATCAAATAAATGGTATTGATTTCCGTCAACATCAACAACAGTAAAATCCTGAGCTACGGTTTGACTTGTTTGTGAATAAACAATTGAATTAACATTTACAAATGCAATAATAGCCAATAATAGTATAAATCTTTTCATAATTTTATTAAATTTATTTTTAAAACTTATCAAAATTAAACAAAATTTGTAAAAAAAGCAATTAATTTATTAATTAGTAAATTAAATATATCTTTTTGTTACTTGATATTATGTAAAATTATTTAAATTTATTTAAAAAAAAGCATAAAAGATTATTTTTTTTTCTAATTTTAAGCCCCAAAATTTACATGCAATAATTATATATTTATGGATAAAATAAAAAAATCATTACGAGAATCAAAAAGTGCACGATGGACAGCTTTAGTTGTTGTATCTTTATCGATGTTTGGAGCATACTTTTTTAATTATGCCATGTCGCCGGTAAAACCTATGTTAGAAAGTATGTTTGGCTGGAATAGTGCTGACTTTGGACTTTACACCTCATCATACGGTTGGTTTAACGTATTTCTTTTTATGCTTATTTTTAGTGGTATTATACTTGATAAATTAGGTGTTAGAATTACAGGACTTGGTGCAACAATATTAATGGCTATAGGAACAGGTATTAATTACTGGGCTTTACTTACAACATTTCCCGAAGGAGCAACAATTTTTGGTGTTAAAACTCAAGTTATGATGTCTGCCTTTGGATTTGCTATTTTTGGAGTTGGAACAGAAGCCGCAGGTATAACAGTATCTAAAGCCGTTGTAAAATGGTTTAAAGGAAAAGAAATGGCTTTGGCAATGGGATTACAAATGTCAATAGCTCGTTTAGGAACAGCATTAGCTTTAGGAATATCGTTGCCTTTAGCTAAAAACTTTTTTGTAACTACACCCGTTTTTGCTGCATTTATTTTTATGATAATAGGAGTAATTGCTTTTATTATTTATACATTTATGGATAAAAAATTAGATGCTTCGGAAGCAGAAGAACGAGCAATGGAAGCAGAAGACCCATTTAAATTTAAAGATATTTTATTTATAATAAAAAATAAAGGATTCTGGTATATTGCTATTCTTTGTGTTTTATTTTACTCGGCAGTATTCCCTTTTTTATTTTACGCTACAGATTTAATGATTAATAAATATCATGTTGACCCGTATTTTGCAGGAATAATACCAAGTTTATTACCATTTGGAACAATACTTTTAACTCCATTATTCGGAGGCATTTATGATAAAAAAGGAAAAGGAGCTACAATTATGATTATTGGCTCGTTAATTTTAATATTTGTTCACGGTCTTTTAACAATACCCGGTATTAACTCGTGGATTCTTGCAAGTGTTTTAGTTATTATATTAGGAATAGGATTTTCGTTAGTTCCTGCTGCTATGTGGCCTTCTGTTCCTAAAATTATTCCCGAGAAACAATTAGGAACCGCTTATGCCGTAATATTTTGGATTCAAAATATAGGACTTTTAGGAATTCCTCTTTTATTAGGTATTGTTTTAAACACTACAAATCCTGATGTTGCACCAAACAAAAAATTAATAAAAGAAGGTATTGCTGTTGCATTTGAGCAAACATTGGCTGACGACTTTAATTTAAATAAAGCCGAAATAGGCAAATACTCCGAAAAATTAAGTAGTAATGTTATAGATTCTATTGTTCAAACTACAAAATACGATGTAGTTAGCGAAGATAAATTAGATACAGCAGCAATTAAAACCCAAATAATTAACGAAAACAAAAAAATGTTGGCAAGTTTAGATAAAACAGGCGACAAAGACAAAGTATTAAAACAAGCATATCAAACAAGTTTAAATACTACATATAGTATATTAAAAGACAAAAAATTAAATATAAGATATAATTATTTTATGGATATGGTAATATTTACACTACTTGGTCTGTTGTCTCTAATTTTTGCTTTCTTACTTAAAGCCGAAGATAAGAAAAAAGGTTACGGTTTAGAATTACCAAATATAGAGAAATAAATAATTTAAAAAATATTAAAAATTAACGCCTCTAATCAAGAGGCGTTTTTTATTAATAAAAATTTTATTAATTTTAGGCAAAAATTTTAAACAAAATATAAAATTATGAGTAAAGAAATATTAAATCTGGAACCAAAAGGTATATGGAAAAATTTTTACGAATTAACACAAATACCTCGACCTTCGAAAAAAGAAGAAAAAATTATTGCATACCTTAAAAAGTTTGGCGAAAATCTTGGTTTAGAAACTATTGTTGACGAAATTGGCAATGTAATTATTAAAAAACCTGCAACTCCGGGTATGGAAGACCGAAAAGGCATTATCTTACAAGGTCATATCGATATGGTACCGCAAGCAAACAGCGATAGTAATCATAACTTTGAAACCGACCCTATAGATGCATATATAGATGGCGAATGGGTTACAGCAAGAGGAACAACTTTAGGTGCCGACAACGGAATGGGTGTAGCTGCAACTATGGCTGTACTTGAATCTAACGATTTGGTTCACGGACCAATAGAAGCTCTTTTTACTGTTGACGAAGAAACAGGTATGACAGGAGCTTTTAATTTAAAACCCGGACTACTTGACGGAGATATTTTAATGAATCTTGATTCCGAAGACGAAGGCGAACTATATGTAGGCTGTGCCGGTGGTGTAGATGGAAATATTAAATTAAAATACAATACAACAAATGCTCCACAAAATTACACAACTTTAAATTTAGTTGTTAAAGGTTTAAAAGGAGGACATTCAGGTGTTGATATTAACTTAGGCAGAGGAAACTCTAACAAAATTTTATTTAGAGTTATTAAAGAAGCAACAAACAAATTCGATTTAAAAATATCAAATGTTTTTGGTGGTAGCTTAAGAAATGCTATTCCTCGCGAATCATTTGCTACAGTATTAATACCCAATAACAAAGTAGATGATTTTAATAAATTTCTTAACGAAAAACAACAAATAATAGGAAACGAGATTAAAACCGTTGATCCGGAACTTAAAATAGAAGCCGAAAAAACAGATTCGGTTGATACAATACTTGACAACGAATCTCAAAATAATTTAACAAATCTTATTTATAGCATTCCTAATGGTGTTATGCGTATGAGTAACGATATGGAAGGACTAGTAGAAACATCGACAAACCTTGCAATTATTACAACCGAAAATAATATTGCTAATATTGCTTGTTTATTACGCAGCTCTGTTGACTCTGCAAAAGACGATTTAAAAGAAATGATGCACAGCGTTTGTAAACTTGCCGGTGCCGAAATTAAATTCGAAGGCGAATATCCGGGCTGGAAACCAAATATGGACTCTCCTATTCTTGCAACAATGCTTGAGGGATATAACAAGCAATTTGGAATAAAACCTAAAATTATGGCTATACATGCAGGTTTAGAATGTGGTTTATTAGGAGGTGTATATCCAAATTGGGATATGATATCATTTGGACCTACAATTAGATATCCACACTCTCCTGACGAAAAAGTAAATATAGAAACAGTTAAAAAATTCTGGGATTTCTTAGTAGAAACTCTTAAAAATGCACCAAAAAAATAAAAAAACGGGATTAATCCCGTTTTTTTTATATATCAACTAAATAAAAATTATACAAACACATGAAAAAAAGTTTTTTATTTATATCAATTTTATTTTTAATAAATAATGTTTACTCGCAAAGTCTTTTATGGAAAATCACAGGAAACGGTTTAAAAACACCATCGTATCTTTACGGAACAATACACATACAAGATAAAAGAGTTTTTTCATTTGACACAACTGTTACAAATGCTTTTAACTCGTGCGATGCTTTTGCAATGGAAATTTTACTTAGCAAAGTAAAACCCGAAACATTAAAAAAAGCAACTATTATGAAAAAAGGTTCGTTAAAAGAACTAATGAGCGAAGACGATTATAAACTTGTTGCAAAAGTTTTTCACGAAAAAACCGGAGCTAACATTTTACTATACGACAAAATGAAACCGTTTTTTTTATCGTCTCAAATAGAACAAGCTGATATGCCAAAAGATATGGACGAAGCTTTGGATTTATACTTTTATAAATTAGCCGAAAAACAAGGAAAATCTACTTTTGGAGTCGAAAAATTTGAACAACAAGTGGCAGCTATTGATAAAGTGTCGTTAAAAGACCAAATTAAAATGCTTATAGATGCTGTTAAGGATACAAGTAAAGACGATTTCTCGGAGTTATTAAATGCTTATCTTAACTTTAATTTAAATAAATTAATGGAGCTAACATCAAAAGATACAACTTTACCGGGTAATTTTGCCGAAGCTTTTTTAATAAACCGTAATAAAGTTATGGCTAAAAGTATTAAAAAATTAACAAAAAAACATAAAATATTTGTAGCAGTAGGTGCTGCTCATCTACCGGGAGATAAAGGTGTAATAAAACTTTTACGCGATTATGGATTTACTGTTGAACCTGTAAAATTTAAATTTAATTATAAAAGTTAACAATAAATTCTTTAGCAATAACTCTTAGGACTGTATAAATAGGAATTGCCAAAGCCATTGCAAATATTCCTCCAACTGTGCCTGCAAACATTATTACCAAAAAAATCTCAAGAGGATGTGCACTTATACTATTTGAATATATAAACGGTTGAAATATAATATTATCTAATAACTGAACCGATATATAAACAATTCCCATAAACCCGAACAAAGATAAAATGCCGGAGAAAATTGTTATATCTATATTTAAAAATAAAGCTATTATAATACCTATTAATGCTCCTAACAGCGGACCTATATACGGAATTATATTTAACACACCTGCAATTATTCCAAGTATAATTGCATATTTAAAATCGAATCCAATTATTAACATTCCAACCATAACAAGCAATGCTACCAACAAAACCTCTATTATTATTCCAAAAAAATAACGTATCAGATTTTTACGCACCGATAATAAAATGTTATTAAAACTTTTATGATAATCTTTTGGGATAAATAAAAATAATGTGTTTGTAAATAAATTTTCGTCTTTTAAAAAGAAAAACGATATAAACGATATAGAAAATATTGCTACAAAAATATTTCCTATTAACGAAAAAATTATTTTAACAACATTAGAAATATTAGCAATGTTTAAAAAATTTAATAATTTTTCTGTTACAAACGAGTTAAAATCATTGGTATTATCATAAATATTTAAACTTACAAGTATAGATTTAATATCATTAATTAAAGGTTTGTAATTATTTATAAAATCGTTAACATTTACATGCGATAAATCTTTTGCAAACGAAAAAATAAAAGGTATTATAAATCTTAAAATACCTGCAAAAAACAACCAAATAAATAAAAGGGCAATTATTGCACCTAAAGTCTTGGGAATTTTTATATTGCTTAAATTACGAACAATAGGATTACCTATAATCGAAAAAAATACCGATATAAAAATATATATAAATATTTTTGGGAAATTCCACAACAAAATAATAAGCAGTAATATACCTATTGCAAAAACAATATTTTTTAAGTTTAATTTCATTTATTTATAGTTTTATATTCGGCAAGTTATAATTATTTATATTTACCTATGTAACTCAAAATTTTGTCCTAAATAAACTCTACGCACTTGTTCGTCAGAAGCGAGTTCTTCGGCTGTCCCCGATTTTAATATTTTACCGTCTAAAAGTAAATAAGCACGGTCGGTTATCGATAGTGTTTCGTGAACATTATGATCGGTAATAAGCACACCAATATTTTTTTGTTTTAATTTTGCCACAATCGATTGAATATCTTCTACTGCAATGGGATCGACTCCGGCAAATGGTTCGTCTAATAAAATAAATTTTGGATCTATAGCTAACGAGCGTGCTATCTCGGTTCGTCGACGTTCTCCTCCCGATAGTTGTATTCCTTTACTGTTACGTATTTTTTCCAATCCAAATTCTTTAATTAAAGATTCTAAACGTTCTTTTTGTTCTTTTTTGCTAAACTTTGACATTTCGAGTATAGCTTTAATGTTATCCTCAACCGAAAGTTTTCTAAAAACCGATGCTTCTTGCGACAAATAGCCAATTCCTTTTTGTGCTCTACGATAAACCGGATATTTTGTAATTTCCTCGTCGTCTAAAAAAACTTTTCCGCCATTAGGTTTTATTAGCCCTACCATCATATAAAACGATGTTGTTTTTCCTGCTCCGTTAGGACCTAACAAACCAACAATTTCGCCTTGCAAGACCTCTATCGAGACTCCTTTTACAACTGTTCGTTTTCCGTATTTTTTAATAATATTTTCTGTATATAATTTCATTATATAATTAAAAATTAAATTCTACTTTTAGTCTAATTCCGTATTTTGCTATATTTGGGTGGTCAAGATACGAAAATCTCCACAACCAATCTACTCTAAATACGGTAAAAATATTTTCTATACCTACACTGCCCTCGTAATAAGGTTTTGTAAGATATGACATACCTTCAGGCAAAACTGTAAAATCTTTATTACGTTTACTTAATCTGCCATCGACTCCTTTTAGCGAAACAACTTCTCGCCATTTTAATTTTTTAAACAATGGTATTTTATTTAAGAAAAATCCTTCGAAATGATGTGTTGCCGAGAACGAAATAAATTCATCGCTTATAAATTCATAATAGTTCATTAAATTAAATGCATAACTATCGTACCAGTATGTTTCGTTTCCTGTATGTATTTCTAACAGTGGATATGGCAGTTTATCGAATATTTTTCCGACAACAAATCCATAATACATTGTTCCTATAGGATTAATCTTAAAATGATGTGTATATCCTATATAAATTTTTTGAAAATTATAATCGCTATTAAAAACATTCGATAATCCTAAAATATAATTTATATCTATTATAGGATATTTTGTTCCCAGACTTGTTCTAATTTTAGAAAACTCTACAAATTTTTCGTTATAAGCAAATCTTGTGTTTAGTGTTATCTCAAATGTTGTAATATGTGTTTTTTCGATTTGTGAGGATTTTTCGAAAAGCAAGAATTTTGTATCTCCCAACGGGAACAATGTTCTATGTGCAAGTGTTATTTTATTTGTAAGTCCATGTTTCCATTCTTTCTCAAACTGAAAATTATATTCCTCAACAGAGTTTAGTTTATCATTTATTCTACGTTTAAACAAAGAGCCTAATAAATTATCTGACGATAGAGCATTAGGGCTTTGTCCTAACTGTTCCAAGTCGTTTGTGTAAAAAAACGATGTCCATAAATATTTTCGTGTATTAAAAATATATTTTAAACCTGCATGATATTTAAATTTTTTATCGTTTAATCCGTAAGCGACATAACCGTCGAGAAAAATATTTTTACTAAAATCAATATCGGTTTTTGCTCCAAGTCTAAATCTGTAACCTTCTACTTTATTGTAGCTAAATAATTTTACATACTGACCTATCTGAACTTTTCCAATATCCCAATAACCCGAAAATATTGTATAAATAATTTCTACATACGACTTAAAAACAGGAACATTTTGTATGCTGTCAATCATATTATAAATATTGAGTTCTCGCTCAGATAATGTATCATGTCTTGATTTATTCCAATACTCGTTTGATTTGTTATTTGCATCGCTTAGTATTTCTACATCTTGTTTATCTATTCGTTTATAAATACTATCGGGTAATTGTTCGTTCACTTTTATATTGCTGTATGATGTTGTTTTTCGTCCGAAAAATCCTATAGTTTTATTGGCGACATTAAAATCTACTAAAAGTTTATCTTTTTTTAACATCCATTTTCCGTTAACACAGGTATAATTTTGTTCGTCAACCATATCGGTAACAAAATTAATATTTGCATCTTTGGTTAGTCTGATTTTAAATTTTTTAACGGCAAAACTTGTATCGGCAATCCAAATATCGCCGGTAAATGTTGGTTCGTTTTTGTTTTTTGGTTTAAACGATAACTGATAACACCAATGATTATCGATATACGCACTATCTATTAAATAATATTTATAATATAGTTTACCAAAGTTTGCAATGGGACTTATAAATGTTTTTCCAAAAACACTAATATAATTTTTATATATATCAACATTTTGATACATCTGTCCTGTAAATTCCGATACACTTTCGTTTTGAATACCCGATATTTTATTTGCTTTAATAATTTCTTTATGTTTCTCGGGATTTTTATTATAGTAATAATCCGATAGGGTTTCTGATATAAATATTGGCAGAAATGCTTTTCCTGATATTGCCGATGTGTCTATATAGTCAAAAACAAACTGAAAGTTTTTAAAGACTTTTCGGTTTTTAAATTTATCGTCGATATTATTCATATCAATCTCCATTTTATTATAAACCTCGTATTGATATGATTTTAAACGCGATGGGGAATTTTTCTTTTTATTTGCAATAATTTTACGCAAAATGGCAAATGCAGGATTTTCGCCGGGAACAATTTTTACCTCTTGTAAAGTTATTCCTTGTTTTTTTATCTCAAAATTTACCTCTTGAAAATGATGTTGAGTTATTTTTTTTACAATATCTTTATAACCAAGAAACGAAACAGCCAACGAGTCTGAGGCATTACGGCTTTCTAAAAAATAATATCCGTTAAAATCGGTAATTGTTCCTGTATTTGTTCCTTTAAAATATACGTTTGCAAATGGTATGGGTTCTTTTGTATCTTTATCTACAACAGTTCCTCTTACTTTTGTTAATTGTGCAAAATTATTTACACTTATAAGTAAAAGCAATATTATGTATAATATTTTATTAAAACTTGTATTCAAAAAAAAAATATATTTAAATTATACCTTCGTTTAAAATATCGTGTAAATGTAATAAACCCGAAAATTTATTATTATCGGTTACAATTAATTGTGTAATTTTATACTCTTCCATTATACTAAATGCATTTACCGCCATAGCGTTTAAATCTATAGTTTTTGGATTTTTACCCATAATATCTTTGGCTAGTATATTTTTAAAATTATCGTGTTTTTCTAACATTCTACGCAAATCGCCATCGGTTACAATACCAATAATATTTTGTTGTTTATCGATAACCACAGCTGCTCCAAGTCTTTTAGATGATATTTCCATAATAACATCTTTTATATTAGCATCGGGGTTAACTACAGGAGGATTATCGTAATTATAAATATCTTTAACTTTTAAATATAATTTTTTTCCTAATGCTCCTCCCGGATGATATTTTGCAAAGTCTTTGTCGGTAAAACCATTAAGTTCGAGTAAACAAACTGCAATAGCATCGCCCATTACCAATTGAGCTGTTGTTGACGATGTAGGAGCTAAATTATTTGGACAAGCCTCGTTCTCGACTTTTGTTAATAAAACATAATTTGATTTTTTTGCCAAAAACGAATTTTCGTTACCAACAATTGCAATAATTTTATTTCCATTGTTTTTAATTAACGGAATTAAAGCTTTTATTTCGGGAGTATTTCCACTTTTTGATATACAAATAACCAAATCGTTTTTTTGTATTATTCCTAAATCCCCGTGTATAGCATCGGCAGCATGCATAAAAATAGACGGCTTGCCTGTAGAATTTAATGTTGCAACTATTTTTTGAGCAATATTTGCACTTTTACCTATTCCTGTAATAATAACTCTACCTTTTGAATGTAATATTTCGATTACAGCTTTTTCAAAATCGTCATTTATATAATTTATTAAATTACTAATTGATTTTTGTTCAATATCTATTACCGATTTTGCGACCTCTTTTATTTTGATATTTAAAGTCATAAACTTTTGTATAAATTAAAATATATTTTTTAATATTAATATTTTATTTTATTATTTTAACAATCTAAAAAAATTTTTTTATAAAAAATTAAAAAAAATGTATAATTTTACTTACAAAATAAATAATTAATTGTAATTTTAAAAAACAAAACACTATTAGATTTAAAAAATGCAAAATTATAGTAAACAAGAATTATTAAAATACTTAAAAAAATATTTTGGTTTTGATAATTTTAAAGGCACCCAAGAAGAGATTATACAAAACGTTTTAAAAGGAAATGACACTTTTGTATTAATGCCAACAGGCGGTGGAAAATCATTATGCTATCAATTCCCATCATTATTATTAGACGGAACAGCAATAGTTATTTCGCCTTTGATTGCTTTAATGAAAAATCAAGTAGATGCTATGCGAAGTTTTAGCACCGACGACGGTATAGCACATTTCCTTAACTCATCACTTAATAAAACCGAGATGACAAAAGTTAAAGACGATGTTTTAAATAAAAAAACACGTTTGCTATATGTTGCTCCGGAATCGCTTACCAAAGAAGAAAATATCGAATTTCTTAAACACGTAAACATAACTTTTTATGCTGTTGACGAAGCACATTGCATATCTGAATGGGGGCACGACTTTAGACCCGAATATAGAAAAATACGTCCAATAATAAACGAAATAGGAAATGCTCCCGTTATAGCTCTTACAGCCACAGCTACACCAAAAGTACAACACGATATACAAAAAAATCTTGGCATGTTAGATGCCAATGTTTTTAAATCGTCGTTTAATCGTCCTAATTTATATTACGAAATACGTTCGAAAAAAAATGCAGGAAAAGAAATTATTAAATACATAAAAAATCACCCCGGAATGTCGGGAATTATTTACTGCTTATCACGCAAAAAAGTTGAAGAACTTGCCGAAACATTACAAGTTAACGGCATAAAAGCTCTACCTTACCATGCAGGAATGGACTCGCATACACGTTCGAGAAACCAAGATATGTTTCTTATGGAAGAAGTTGATGTTATTGTTGCTACAATTGCTTTTGGCATGGGTATAGATAAACCCGATGTTAGATTTGTTATTCACTATGACATACCAAAAAGTCTTGAAGGATATTACCAAGAAACCGGACGAGCAGGTCGCGATGGAGGAATTGGCGAATGTTTAACTTTTTACAGCTATAAAGATATACAAAAATTAGAAAAATTTTTACAAGGAAAACCTGTTGCCGAGCAAGAAATAGGCAAGCAACTACTTTTAGAAACAGTTTCGTATGCCGAGTCGTCGGTTTGCCGACGAAAACTTCTTTTGCATTATTTTGGCGAAGAATTTAACGTCGAAAACTGCGAAAATTGCGATAACTGTAACCACCCTAAACAAAAAGTAGAAGCAAAAGATGATGTTATTACAGTTTTAGAAACAATAAAAGAAATTAAAGGTCGTTACAAAGCCGACCATATAACCGATATATTAACCGCTAACGCAACAGCAGCAATAAAATCTTATAAACACGAGAATTTAGAACACTATGGTGTAGGAAAAGATAAAGAAAAAAAATATTGGAATGCTGTTATACGTCAAACGTTAATATCAAAATTTGTGTCAAAAGATATCGAAAATTACGGACAACTAAAAATAACCGAAAAAGGCGAAGAATTTCTTAAAAAACCTCACTCGTTTATGATAACAAAAGACCACGAATACGACGAAAACGAACAAGAAACAAAATCGGTTGGAGGAACAAGTGCTGTTGACCCTCAACTTATGGCAATGTTAAAAGATTTACGTAAAGAGATATCTCGCAAAAAAGATATTCCTCCATTTGTAATTTTTCAAGACCCATCGTTAGAAGATATGGCTATACAATATCCCATAACAATTGAAGAGCTACAAAATATAGTTGGTGTAGGCTCGGGCAAAGCATCACGTTACGGTAAAGAATTTATTGAGCTTATAAAAAAATATGTAGAAGAAAACGAAATAGAAAGACCTCAAGATTTTGTTGTTAAATCGGTTGTTAACAAATCAGGTAACAAAGTGTTTTTTATACAAAATATCGACAGAAAATTATCACTCGACGATATTGCAGAGTCTAAAGGTTTAACAATGTTAGAACTAATTAACGAACTCGAGGCTATAATATATTCGGGAACAAAACTAAATATTGATTATTATATAGACGAAATTTTAGATCAAGAAGCTCAAGAAGATTTATACGACTATTTTAAAGAGGCCGAAACCGATAATATGAAAGAAGCCTTAGAAGAGCTTGACGAATATTACACCGAAGAAGAAATTAGACTTGTAAGACTTAAATTTATATCAGAATTTGGAAATTAATGGCAGAAACTATTCTTAAAATATCGAATCTATCAAAAAAATATGGAAATATAACTGCCATTGACAATCTATCGTTAGATATAAAAAAAGGAAATGTATATGGTATATTAGGACCAAATGGTAGCGGAAAAACTACAACTTTATCTATAATATCGGAAATAATATCGCAAGACTCAGGAACTTTTAATTGGAATATTAATGCTAAAAATTACAGAACAAAAATAGGAACTCTTATAGAATCTCCTAATTTTTACTCGCATTTAACAATTTATCAAAATATAAAAATATCGGCACTAATTAAAAATGTATCTAATAATATTATAATTCCTACTCTCGAAAAAGTTAAATTAAATAACCGTCTAAATACAATATACAGTAATTTATCGTTTGGAATGAAACAACGTCTTGCTTTAGCATCTATATTAATATCCGACCCCGAAGTTATTGTGCTTGACGAACCAACAAACGGATTAGACCCCGAGGGAATTGCCGAGTTTAGACAAATTATACTAAATCTTGCCGAACAAGGCAAAACAATTATTCTTGCAAGCCATATACTCGACGAGATTGAGAAAGTTTGCTCGCACGTTGCAATATTAAAAAACGGTAAATTAATTGCAAACGATACCGTTAATAAAATACTAAAACGTGAACCAGTTTACGTAATAGCATCAGATGATAACAATAAATTATTTGAATTTTTGGTAAAAAGCGGAATAACAAAAAACATTAATAAAAGTAAAACAAATATCGAGGTAATTTTACAAAACGATTTTAACGCAAAAAAACTAAACGAGTTTTTATTTAAAAATAATTTTATTCTATCAAAACTATACAAACAAGAAAATAATCTTGAAAAACAATTTTTAGAAATTATAAAACAATAATGTTAAAAAAATTACTTAAAATAGAACTATTAAAACTACTTCCGTCGGGAGCATTTAAAGCACTTATAATTATACACTTAGCTCTATATGTATTAGTCTTAACATTATCGACACAAATTAACATACAAATACCGGGACTTGATTTTTCTAAAATATACAATTTTCCGTATGTTTGGAACTTATCGACCTGGCTTGCCAGTTGGTTTAATATACTATTATCACTTTTAATGATAATATTTATAGGTAACGAATTTTCGCAAAAAACTTTTAGGCAAGCAGTTATAGACGGATTAAAACGCGAGGAACTTATATACGGAAAAAGTATTATAATTATTATTTTATCCGTTTACACTCTTATTTTGGTATTTATATCTACAATTATAATGGGTATTTTTACTACCGAACAAATAAATTTTGTAAATATTTTTAACAGATCGTATTACTTATTAATATATTTTATACAGGCAATAGGATATCTTACAATTGGAATGTTTTTTATAATCTTATTTAAAAATACAGGATTATCTATACTATTTTTTATTTTATATTTTTTTCCTGTCGAGCCAATTATAAGAATGTTTTTACCAAATTCGGTTTCGGTGTTTTTACCTATAAAAATATTATCTAATTTAACACCTGCACCGGGTTTCGACAGTATAGCCGACGATAAATTTATTAATCAAGGATTTAACATGCCCGCAAATACACACATAGCAGAACATGCTTATAATTGGACAAATATAGCTGTAGCAATATCTTATATAGTATTTTTTTGGTTTATATCG
>JALSQC010000082.1 GCA_026985625.1 Bacteroidales bacterium
ACGTAATTGATTTGTATAATCTACTAATATAATTGCATTGTTTATTACTATTCCTATAAGCGATATTAGTCCTATTAACGCTGTAAACGAAAAAGTGTTACCCGATAAATATAAAGCCCAAACAGACCCAATAACCGCTAAAGGAATGGCAATAAAAATAATTAATGGTTGTTTAAACGATTTAAATTGCAAAACAAGAACAGCAAATATTGCAATTATTGCAATTATTGCAGCTTTTGACATTCCATCAAAAGTTTCGTTTCTTGCTTCGAGTTCGCCTGCAATTTTATAAGAATACCCTTGAGGAAATTTTAACTTTTTTAGTTTACTTATTATTGGTGCCATTATTTTATCGATATTGGCATTAGGTTTAATATCGGCTGTTACTTTTGCCGTACGTTTAAATCCGTAACGTGTAATTGTACTTGGAGCTTTTTTTAATTGTATATCTGCTAAAAATTTAAGAGGAATCATTTTTCCGCTTAAAGATTTAACATATATTTTTTCGAAATCGTTAATTGAGTATTTTTTGTTTACTTTTTGTTTTATAACAATATCATATTCGTTAGCATCGTTATCGTGTAGTTTAGATATTGCGTATCCGTTTACAGCTATACGTATTGTGCGGTTTATTTCGTAAATAGGCACCCCGTATATATTTGCTTTATCTTTATTTATTTTTATAAAAATATTTTTTTGCGAATTGTTAAGTTCGTTATTTATATTTATTACATCTTTATTATTTTGTAACCAATTTTGTAACGAGTCGGTATATTGTTTTATTATTTTATAATTGTTGCCAAAAAAATATACTTCGATAGGAGCATCAACAGGTACACCTTGTTCAAAAACTTTTACCTCGATATCTGCATTTTTATAATATTTAAATTTATTACGCAAATTTTTAATTAATTTATAAAATTTATTTTTCTCAAATTCTTTTAATTCTACGTATATCTCGGCAAAATTTTTAGAGTATGTTTTAGGTATAACATTATAATAAACACGCGGATTACCATGTCCTATATTAGTTGCATATAGTTTAACGTCGTGTATCGAATCTAAAACTGTTTCGACATACGATGCCACTTTTTCGGTTTTTTTAAGATTACTTCCGTCGGGAGTTTTAATATCTATTAAGAATTGAGGCGACTCGGCATGTGGAAAAAAACTTTTACCAACAAAAAATATTGCAAAAAATACCGATAACACAAACATACTTATTGATAATGTAATTATTAACGTTTTATGATTTAATGCATATTTAAGTGTTTTACGATATGGTCCGCTAATAAAATTATCTAAATATTTAAATTTTGTTTTATTTTGATTTTTAAGTTTTTGTTGCGATGTTTTTTTATTAAAAAAATATGCTAAAACAGGATTTAAACTTAACGATATAAACATAGATACCGATAAAGTAGCGACAATTGTTATTGGTAAGCCTTTAATAAATTCGCCGGCTTGATCGGGCATCATTGCTATAGGAATAAAAGCCAACAATGTGGTAAGCGTAGAGCTTACAATAGGCCAACTAATTTCGGCAGTTCCTTTTACGGCACTATCTTTTACCGAGTATCCCAAATTTTGATAGCGTGCAATATTCTCAACTATAACTATTGAATTATCAACAAGTAAACCAAGTGCAATAATTAAAGCTGCAATTGTAATTTGTTGCAAACCAATACCCGACAAATAAACAAAATTAAGTCCTATAATTATAGATAAAGGTATTGCCGTAACAACAATTATTGCCTGACGAAATCCTATTGCAAAAAATATTATTAATCCAACCAGTATTATTCCTTGTATAAGATTATTTCTAAAATTAGATATACGCTTATCTATTCCTATCGATTGATCGAACACGTATTTTAATTTTATATTATCGGGTATATTTTTTTTAAACTCGTTTATATATTTCTTTGTTTTATCTATAATATTAAAAATATTGTATCCTTTTTTTTGCTCAACTTTTAAAAAAATGGCTTTGTGTTTATTAAGTTTTGCATACCAATTTTGTTTTTCGTAGTCGAAGTGCACATCTGCCACGTCTTTAAGTCTTAATATCTTACCTTTGCTCGAATTTATTACTGTATTTTTAATTTGTTGCAAGTTGTTATATGTGCCGTTTGTTTTAATTCCAAAATTGTAATCGGATAACGATATGTCGCCTCCGGGTATGTTTGTATTGTTACTTATTATTGCTTTTGATATTTGCTCTAACGAGACTCCAAGCATTGCAATTTTATTAAAGTCTATATCAATATGTATTTCTTGTTTAGGATTTGCTATAATTTTAACTTTTTCGATACCTTTTATTGTTTTAAGATTATTTTTTAAGATATCGGCTTTTGCTTTTAAAGTTTTATAATCGGCAATATCCGATATTAAAGCAATTTGTAGAATAGATACATCGGTGCTTGAATATTTCCATAGGTCTATACTATAAATATCTTGTGGTAGTTTGTTTTTTATAGAGTTTATTTTTTCGTTTACTTCGTTAAATTTTTTATCGGGATCGGTTTTAAACAAAAACTCTACCGACGTAATGCTTATACCATCGTGTATTGATGTTTTTATTTTTTTTATATCGTCGAGTTCGTTAATAGCGTCTTCTATTGGTTTTGCTACTAATTGTTCTAAATCGTTTGGATTTGCTCCCGGGTAAATGGTAATTATTGATACTCCGGGAATATCCATCATAGGATTTTCGCTACGCGGAATCGAAATATACGAATTTATTCCTGCTATTGTTAATAGTATAAAAACTATTAAAATAAATTGATAATTATCTAATGCAAATTTTGGAAGTTTCATTTCTTTAATTTCTGTTTTTTTACAAATTATTATTTGTAATTATCTTATATTTAGACAAACTATCTCCTGTTACTACAATATCGTTATCTTCGATTTTAATAATATTTACTTTTGTTTTTTTGGGTTTATCGTTTACTAACAAATATATATATCCTGTTTTATTATCGGCATCTATAAGCAAGGAGTATGGCAATTTAAAAACTTTTTTATTGCTTGATGTTTTAATTTCTGCCGATACAATAAATCCGGTTATAAGTTTTTTTGTTTTATTAATAATTTGCAACTCGCAATTAAAAGTTCCGGTATAAGGGTCGGCCATTTTTGATATCTCGCTAACTGTTGCAACAAAAAAAGTATCGGGATATGCATCGGTATATATTTTTGCGGTATCGCCTAACTTTATTTTTATAATATCTTTATCTGATATATTAGTTTTAACTATCCATTCTTGAGTTTTAGAGCCAAAATAAAAAACAGGAAATCCTGTCCCCACTATTTCGTTCTCTTTATTTATTATTTTTAATATTTTTCCGTTAGACGGTGCATATATAACCGAGTGTTTTAAGTTAAAATCGGCAATCTGCATATTTGTTTTTGCGTAATTAAGAGCCGATTGTGCATTCTGAAATTGTTCGAGTGTTGCAACCGAATCGTTATAAAGATTTTTTGCTCTGTTAAAATCTCGCTTAGCTTTATCTAAGGCTAATCTTGCTTGGTTAACTTTTGCCGATATCTCGTCTAACTTTAGTTGAGCAAGAATTTGTTGTTTTTTTACGTAGTCGCCCTCATTTACAAATATTTTATCGATTATACCCCCTGTTTTAAAACTAAGTTTTATTTCTTGTTTCGATGATATTATTCCGCTTGCATATATTGTTTCGGCATAATCAACCGGACTATAATATTTTGCTTGTATGCTTGTTTTTTTATTATTACCGGTATCTGCGTTATTTTGTTTACTATTATTACACGATAGCAAAATTAATATTAAAAAAAAGTAAATAACTTGTTTCATAATTTTTAAATTAATTAAAGTAGTTTATGTTTTTATACAGTTCGGTTATTTTAATTAAATAATCGTATTTTTTTAGTAGATAATTTATTTTTGAGTTTGTAAATTGTGTTTGTGCGTCTAAATATTCTAATTGATTTGCTGTTCCGTTTTTATATTTTTTGCTTACAATTTTAAAATTTTCGTTTGCAAGCTTTTGTTGACTTTTTGATAAATCTATATTTTTTTCGGCAGATTTAACATCGTAATACGAATTTAAAATTTGTAAGCTTATTTTTTTCTTTGTTTCGTCGAGTTTATCGTTTAAAATAGATTTATTTATTTTACTCTCTTGAATTTTATTATAATTATCGAACCCTTTAAACAAATCCCATTTAAAAACAAGCGAGGCAATATAAAAATCATAATTC
>JALSQC010000083.1 GCA_026985625.1 Bacteroidales bacterium
TTATTTTTTAAATTTATTTTACTTCTACTGTTTTTTTTATAACTGCACAAACGCTAAAAAATCCCAATCCGTTTGGTGATATATTCGACGGCAAGTTTCCTTTTTGTTCGTCGAACACTCCTCCCCTCCATGCTGTTTCGGCTTGTAATGCTCGTAGATATGCTGCATAATCATCGCTTAACGAATATTTTGTTTCGGTTATTATGCTTCCTTTTGGAAAGTATATTTTTTCGGTTTGAGGTGCAAAGGCTTCGCTTACATCTACAGTTTTGAATGAATAAAAATACATAAGTTTTTTTGTTACCGTATCTTTTATTGTCGAGTCTACAAGGTTAGACCAATCTATATCTACTCTATACATTGCTTGTTCTTTTTGGTTATAATCTTGATTAACCCAATCTATTTTATACATTCCCGATGAGTCGTTTGCCAGTGAGTAGCTTAAAAATGTAAATGGTTCTACGGGTTCTAAACTTGCTTTTGCTGTATATGTGCTATCTTTATAAACTATGTTTAGTCTGTATTCGGTTCCTACAATAGCAACAAAAGGTGTTCTGCTGTAATAGTATCCTAATAAGGTATCGCTTTCGGTAAATACAAAAACAGAATCGTTTGCCGAAACGGTTACATAGGCTCCTGAAACGGGTAAATCTTTATCGTTAATTACTCCCGATGGCATAGATATTTTTACAAGTTGTTTTTTATATTCGTTTGTAATTATTGAGTTTACGACTATAGTCTCTAAGTTTCCCCGCTTAAATTTCCACGATGTTTCTTTTTCGCAAGAGATATTTATTATTGTTATTATTATCATTAATATTTCTATTGTTTTTATTTTCATTTATATAATTTTATAGTTGTTAAAACTTGAATTTATATGTTAAACTCGGCATTATTCCAAATAAGTATTTTTCGGTAATTACAAGATTATTATTATAAACATCTGAAGGAATAACATATTTTCCGTTTTTTGTTTTTACTTTGTTAAAATTAATTGCTATAGGATTTTTGCGGTTATACACATTAAATATCGATAATATTAAATAATGATTAAATCGTTGTTTCTTTTTATTTAATTTTAGTTCTAAGGATAAATCCAAACGGTGATAGTCAGGTAAACGGTCGTTATTTTTATCTCCGTAATACGGCACTTGCACTCCGTTGTAATAATAGAATCCTATTGGTGTTGTAATTGCCGAACCTGTATAATAAATCCAATTTATTGAGCCTATTAAACGCTTTGTAATAATATACGAAAAAAATATTGACAGGTCGTGAGGTCTGTCGTAGAATGCGGGATATGGTTTTCCGTTATTTACACCTTCGGTGGTTTTAAATACACGCGAGTATGTATAATTTATCCAGCCTGTGTATTTGCCTTTTGAGCGTTTTATAAAAAATTCTATGCCATAGGCTTTTGCTTTTCCTTGTCTTATTTCGCCCTCGATTAATGGATTTAATAGCATATTTGCATGTGACTCGTAGTCGATTTGGTTTTTCATAATTTTATAATAAGCTTCTAACGTAAAACTTAAATTTAGTTTTGAGAATAATCGCATATATCCTATGCTAAACTGTTCTGCCGATTGTGGTTTTATGTTTGTTCCGCTTGGCAACCATACGTCAAGTGATGTAAACGGGCTTATTGAGTTTGATAGTAATTGTATGTATTGGTGGTATGTTCCAAAGCTCATTTTTATTGACGATAGCGAATCTATTCGTAGTTTTAGGCTTACTCTCGGGTCTATATTAATAAAGCTTGACGACACTTTATTTGTGTCGATTTTTATTGTGTCTTTAACTTGGTAATTGCTATTAAATACATAAATTTGAGTTGGTCCTATGTTTTGCCATAATGTAAATCGCAGTCCTATGTTATATGTCAAAAATTTATTTAGTTTATATTTATTATTAAGATATATTGCTGTTTCTCGCGATTTTATTTTTTCGACTTTTGGAACATTTAAGGCTGTATCTAAAGCTAAATTGCCGGGATTAAAGTTATGAAAATTTTGACTAAATCCGTATGATAATGTATTTTTGCTTGATATGTTTTGTGTAAAATCTGTTTTTATTGTTAGGTTGTTTATTTTTGAGTTCCACGCAAATCTGTCGCCTCCGTTAAAATATAGATTATAGTTATATGAGCTTCCGTATATTGTTGTATTTGCAAATAGTTTATCGTTAAATATATGGTTCCAACGCAATGTTGATGCTGCATTTTGCCAATTTATACCAAAATCGCTTGTTGCAAAAATATTTGACAAATAATCGCGTCCATAATATAATGAATAAAATATTCTATCGCGTTTTGATATTTTTATGTTAAATTTTGAATTAAAATCGTAAAAATATACTTTTAGACTTGGTGTCAGCGGTTTATAAATTAATGAAAAATTTGAATGGCGAAATGATGTAAAAAAAGATGATTTGTGTTTTGATATTGGTCCTTCGACAGATAATCTGTTAACTAATGGATTTAAGACTCCGTTTATTACAAATTTATTTTTATTTCCATCGTTTGTTTTTATATCTATTACCGATGATAATCTATCGTCGAACGAAACAGGAAAATCGCTTTTATATATTTTCATATCTTTAATTATATCGGGTATAATGATTGAATAAAATCCAAACATGTGTGTTGAATTATAAATTGGTGCCTCGTCTATTAAAATAAGATTTTGGTCTTTGGCTCCTCCTCGAACAAAAAAGTATGAGCTAACATCGCTAAACGATTGTATCCCCGGAAACGATTGTAGTGTGTGTATTAATCCTGTTTCGCCCATAACTTTAGGCATTCGGGAAACAGTTCTTACTTGTGGCTTAATTACTCCCATTTGCGGACTTTCGAGGGCTTCTATGTTCTCGTTGTTTTTTACATCTATTGCTGTTAATATCTGTATGTTAAAATCTAAATCTATATTTTTAATTATATTTTGTGTTAAATTTATTTTTATAAATTGTTTTTTGTATCCTATGTATGAAAATTCTATATCGTATTCGCCTTTTGGTAATGTAAGCGAGTAAAATCCATATGAGTTTGTAATTGTTCCTATGCGTGTGCCTTTTATTAATATTGTTGCTCCTATAAGATTTTCGTCGGTTTCTTTGTCTTTAATAAATCCGCTTATTGTATATTTTGTGGGTTTTCGTTTTTTTATTACAATCTGATTTTCTACTATAATGTAATCGAGTTTATATTGTAGTTTTATTTTTTTTAGTATTGTTTTTATCGGTTTGTTTTTTGCTCTAAAATTTTTTCGTTTAAGATTTTCTAATATTTGTGAGCTGTAAGAAAAATCGATATTGGTTTTGTTTGATATACTGTCTAATACTTGTGCTGCCGAAGCATTTTTTATATCTATTGTAATTTTTTTGTTTAGGTTAAGTTCTTGGCTGTAAATTTTAACCGAGAAAGTTACAAACAATATAATAAATATTAATATTTTAGAATATAATATTTTAGTCATTAATGCAGAAAGTTTTTATATTATTTACTTACAAACTTTGCCTGTTATTAATATTTTTTTGTTTGTTTGTTTTAGTTTTAAATCAAAGGTTGCTTGTATAATATTTAGTATTGCTTTTAAATCTTTATTTTCGAATTTTGCCGTAAGACGACAGTTTTTTATTTCGGGGGTTTTTATTTCGATATTTGAACCGAAAACTTTATTTAGTGTTGATATTACATCGCTTAATTTTTTGTTGTTAAAGTTAAATTTTTTTGTTTTCCACGATAAAAAGTTTGGGTTGTTGTTTTTTTGTTTAAATAATGTTTTTTTGGTTTTTAAGAATATTCCTTCTTCGCCTTTTTTAAGTGTTATGTTATTGCCGTTTTGGATATTTGTAACTAATACAATTCCTGAGCTTACTATAATTTTTATTTCATTATCGGTTTTGTTAGATTTTACAAAAAATGATGTTCCTATGTCTTTTATCTCAAGGTTTTGTGTTTCGATAATAAATGGGATTTTATTATTGTGAACTATATCAAAAAATGCCTCGCCGTTTAAAATTACACGGCGTTCGGTTTGTGCATATTTGTTTGATATTTTTATCTCGGAGTTTTTATTTAGTGTTATTATGGAACCGTCGGGTAATTTTTTGTTCAGGATTTCTGTTTTTGCAAAGTATGATTTGTATGTTGGCTTGTTGGTAAAATAAAAAATAGTATATGCCGATATTGCTATAAAAATTATACTTGCTGCTATTTTTAGAAATAATTTATTTGTT
>JALSQC010000084.1 GCA_026985625.1 Bacteroidales bacterium
TATAAAAGACGAACTAAAAAAAGGAAACATAAATATTTTAATAGGAACACATCGCTTAATAGGTAAAGATATAATTTTTAACGATTTAGGATTATTAATAATCGACGAAGAACAAAAATTCGGAGTAGCAATAAAAGAAAAACTACGCGAGATAAAAGTAAACATCGATACATTAACACTAACAGCAACACCAATTCCGCGAACATTACAATTTTCGATGATGGGGGCTCGCGATTTATCAATAATAAATACTCCGCCACCAAACCGTTATCCTATAATTACCGAAGTGCATACTTTTAATACCCAAATAATTAAAGATGCTATTGAATATGAAATAAATCGTGGAGGACAAGTATTTTTTATACATAATAGAGTTCAAAATATTTACGAAATCGAAAAAATGATAAACCGGTTATTACCCGATATTAAAACCATTGTTGCACATGGACAAATGGAAGGTAAAAAAATCGAAAAAATTATGTTGGATTTTATATCGGGAGATTATGGTGTTTTAATAGCAACAACAATAATAGAATCGGGTTTAGATATACCAAATGCAAACACAATTATAATTAACAACGCACAAAATTTCGGATTAAGCACATTACATCAATTACGAGGTAGGGTGGGACGTTCTAACAAAAAAGCATTTGCTTATTTATTAGCTCCGCAAAGCAGTTTATTAACCAAAGATGCACGCCGCAGATTAAAAGCCATTGAGGATTTTGCCGAACTTGGAAGCGGATTTAACATTGCTTTGCAAGATTTGGATATTCGAGGAGCAGGAAACCTGCTTGGTGCCGAACAAAGCGGCTTTATTGCCGATATAGGACTCGAAACATACAAAAAAATACTTAATGAAACAATTCAAGAATTAAAAGAAAACGAATACAAAGAACTTTTTGCCAATACCAATAACGACAATATTTTAGAACAAGGATATTTTTTAAACGATTGTGTTATAGATACCGATATGCAACTTTTGTTTCCCGACACATACATTGAGAGCATAACCGAACGTATGAAACTTTATAAAGAACTCGATAATATTAAAGACGACGATAGTTTAAATAAATTTACCGATAAACTTATCGACAGATTCGGAAAATTACCAAACGAATCAAAAGAACTTGTTAAAGTAGTGCAATTGCGACGTTTTGCTATAAATTTAGGAATAGAAAAAATTGTATTAAAAAATAAAAAAATGTCGTGTTATTTTATATCTAATCAAGAATCGTCTTTTTATTCGTCAAAAATATTTACCAAAATATTAGAGTTTTTGCAATTTAACCCTAAATTTTGCTCGTTAAAAGAAAAAAATAATAAACTAAGTTTAAACTTTGTCGAAATAAAAAATATAAATTCGGCAATCGAAAAATTAAAACACATTCAAACAAATATTAATGATAAGAATAACACATCAACGCAATAAATGTATAGGTTGTTATTATTGTATAGATATAGCACCAAATAATTGGAAAATAAACAAACAAGACGGTAAAGCAACATTAATTAACGCAACCGGCAAAAAAGGGTTTTTTACTGTTTTAACAGGCAACGACGATTATAATAGCAATGTAGATGCAGCTAAAGCTTGTCCGGTTAAAATTATTAAAGTCGAAAAAATTTAATTTTAAATTAATTTTTAACCTTCAATAAAAAAAGATATACAAGTCTTTTATTTAGTTTAAATTAAAATTATAAATTTGCAGAAAAAAATTTTATGTTTTCAAATCAAGAAACTTTTACAACAAAACGAAAAGCATTACGAATAAACTTACAACCTGATATTTACGGAACATTAGCCGAAATAGGAGGAGGACAAGAGGTTGCACGCTCTTTTTTTCAAGCAGGAGGAGCCTCGGGCACTGTTGCAAAAAGTATATCGGCTTACGATAAAACATTTAGCGATGTTCTTTATAACAAAAATCAAAGCGGAAGATACGTAAGCTCCGACCGGCTTAAACTAATGTTAAAAAAAGAGTTCCAAGAGCTTGTTGATATTCTGCAACCGCAAAAAGATAGAAGCACAAAATTTTTTGCATTTGCAAATACCGTCGAAACCTTAAATTTTAAAAAAACAAATCAAGGACACGGTTGGATGGGAGTTCGTTTTCAGATAACTCCTTTTTCGGAACCAAACGAGGTTATTATTCATGTTCGCTTATTAGAAAACGATAGTATTTTGCAACAATATACTCTTGGAGCCTTGGGTGTTAACTTAATTTATGCTTGTTTTAATTTTGTAAATTATCCAAACAAATTTTTATTGTCTTTAATGGATAATTTATCAAACGACAGGGTTGATATTAATATGATAGAAATGCATGGTCCCGATTTAGATTATGTCGATAACAGACTATTAAGCGTTCAACTTGTTAAAAATAATATGACAAAAGCAACTATTTTCGGACCTCAAGGAAACATTATGCAACCGTCTGATGTTTTTTATAAAAAGAATTTAATTGTTTATCGCGGAAAATTTCGTCCTATTACAAAAGTTGGCGAAGATATTATAAAAGCAAGTATTAATTTATTTAAAAAAGACAAAAATTATAAAGAAGGAAACACACTTACAGTTTGCGAGATAACATTAAATAATTTAATAGAATCGGGAAATTTCGACGAACGCGACTTTCTCGATAGGGTTGATATTTTAAACTCGTTAGGATTTAATGTAATGATATCAAGTTTTAGAGAGTTTTATAAATTATCGTCGTATCTTACAAAGTTCAGGTTAAACAGAATACGAATGGTTGTTGGTGCTCCAATGTTTAAAAATATTTTTAATAAAAAATATTATACCAATCTAAAAGGAGGCATTCTCGAGGCTTTTGGTGCTTTGTTTCAAGAAAATGTTAAACTTTATGTTTATCCGTCAAAGTGTAACGACAAAATTATAACAACTGAAAATATAGAGGTAGAAGAGTCGGTAAAATATCTTTACAAACACATAAAAAATATACGTAAAGCTATTGATATAACAGATTTTAAAGAAGAAAATCTGGATATAAATTCTGCCGAGGTTTTAGAGGCAATACACAAAAAAGAAGAGGGTTGGGAGAATAAAGTTTCTAAAACCGTTGCCGAAAAAATAAAAACAAAACACTTGTTCGATTATTAACCCACATTATTATAGCAAAATATTTTAATCATAAAATTTTTGAGAATATCTATAAATAACAAGTAAAATTAATTTTAATCTAATATTATTCATTGTTTTATAAATTTTTAGTGATAAACAATTTTATTGTAATACAAATCTTACTGTATTTCGCGATTTTTGTTGAACAAGTATTTTTTTACCTTTAACTATTTTGTTTATTGCATCGCTTGTGTAATGCCGTATTGTTACTAATTGAAGATTAAGATTATATTTTACCTTAAAATTATTGCTAAGAGTTTTTATTAATAATTCGGTTTTTTTTGATTTGTCGATACAAACCGAAAAACTTATTGCCGAGTGTTGAAATAAATTAGCTTTTATTTTATAATCGGATAATATTTGAAATATATTGCTTAAATTTTGTTCTACTATAAACGAAAAATCTTTTGGCGATATTGATAATAGAATTTGATTTTCTTTAATAATAAAAATAGGATGTAAATTTATTTTTTTATTTATTTTAAAAATTTTTGTACCGGGTAAATCGCTGTTTATAAACGACTTAACAAATAAAGGGATATTTTTATTTTCTAAAGGTTTTATGGTTTTGGGGTGTATAATTTGTGCACCGAAATATGCAAGTTCTATAGCCTCGGAGTAAGATATATTATCGAGTTTTATGGTATCGTTAAAAAGTCTGGGATCAGCTGTTAATACACCATCTACATCTTTCCAGATAGTTAACGACTTTGCATTTGAAAAATAAGCATATAAGGCAGCAGTGTAGTCGGAACCCTCGCGACCAAGAGTTGTTATAGTATTATCAAAACCTCCTATAAAACCTTGAGTTATAATAATTTTGTTATTCTCGGCTATTATTTTTTTTACATTATGTTCGGTTGTTTTGTAGTTGACATTTGCATTTTTATAATTATTATCGGTAATTATAACATCTTTAGAGTTAATAAATTTATTTTTTAATCCTTTATTGTTTAAATAATCGCTAATTATTGTAGTAGATAAAATTTCGCCGAATGATACAATTTGGTCGTAAAAAAAATCGAAATCATGATTTTTAAATTTTTT
>JALSQC010000085.1 GCA_026985625.1 Bacteroidales bacterium
ATATTAAAAATATTAACATATATAGATATATATGTAACATATAATGTATTACAACTTAAAATTATAACATTATTTTATTAATAACAAATTTTTTTTATTTTTTTTACAAAAAATTAGTATAGACTACAATTAAAACTTATGAAAAAGGTTGTGTTTTATATAGTATTAAAAATACACACAAAAGAAGACACTACCTTTATTGTTATATAAAAACTCCTTATGTATAAACAAAATGATACTAAAATTAAAACGTATAAATAAAAAAGCCTCAACAAGAAATATTCTTATTGTGGCTTTAATTATTGTTACTAAAAGCCTGTAACGGCTTATTTAGAGCTAAATAATAAAACTATTAATTATTTTTTAGCTTTTTTATTATCTTCTTCTAACCCTTTTTTCATTGTATCGTAAGCAATAGGAGATGCAACAAATAACGATGAGTATGTTCCTACAACAACACCTATTAATAAGGCAAAAATAAATCCTCGAATTACTTCTCCTCCAAAAATAAATATTATAAGTAATACTATAAATGTAGTTAACGATGTATTAATTGTTCTACTAATTGTAGAGTTTAATGCATTATTTATGATATCCACTCTATTACGTTTTGGGTGTAAAGTTACAAACTCACGAATACGGTCAAAAACAACTACAGTATCGTTAATAGAATAACCTACAACTGTTAAAATTGCAGCAATAAATGCTTGGTCTATTTCTAATGAGAATGGTAATATTCCATAAAAAATAGAGAACAGACCTATTGTTATTAAAACATCGTGAGCCAATGCAAGAACAGCTCCCAAACTAAATTGCCAATTTTTAAATCGTATTAATATATATAGAAATATTACCAATAGTGAGAATAATACTGCCCAAACTGCATCTATCTTTATATCATCGGCAATTGTAGGTCCTACTTTTTGGGAGCTTAAGATATATTTTTTATTAAATGTCTTAGCATCAACGTCTTTAAAATACGATTTTAATCCCTCGTAAAGTTTTGCTTCAACTTGGTCGTCAGCATCAGGGGCTTCGCTTTTAATTAAATATTTAGTAGTAATCTTCATTTGGTCGCTTTCGCCAAATACTTTTACTTCCGGCATCTCGCCAAATACTAATTTTAATGAATTTTGTATTTCGGTAGTTTTTACAGGTTTCTCAAATTTTACAATATAATTTCTACCACCGACAAAATCAACTCCATAATCTAAACCTCTAACTACTAACGAAATTATTCCTATTAAAATTATAACTCCTGATATTGCATAAAATAATTTTCGTTTTTGTATAAATTTAATGTTTACATTTCTAAAAGCATTGTTTGTTAGTTTTGTTCCAAAACTAATTTTTTTATTATGTTTTAACCAACCTATAAATACTAATCTGGTAATAAATATTGCTGTAAATAGCGATGTTAAAATACCAATAATTAATGTTGTTGCAAAACCTTTAATAGGACCCGAACCAAATACATATAAAATAATACCTGTTAATAATGTAGTAACGTTTGCATCAATAATAGACGAATATGCATTTTTATAACCGTCGTTAACTGCAAGTTTAAGGCCTTTCCCTGCAAGCATCTCCTCTCGAATACGCTCATAGATAAGAACATTTGCATCTACCGACATACCAATTGTTAATACTATACCGGCAATACCCGGTAATGTTAACACGGCACCCAACGATGCCAAAACACCCATTATAAAAAATAAGTTAAATAATAAAGCAATATTTGCAGCAAGTCCTGCTTTAGCATAATAAAATATCATATATATAAGGACAACAAGGAAAGCTATAATAAATGACATTAATCCTGCATTTACAGCTTTATGTCCTAACGACGGACCAACAATTGCCTCTTCTATAATTCTTGCGGGAGCAGGTAATTTTCCTGATTTTAAAATATTGGCAAGGTCTTTTGCTTCGTTAATGGTAAAGTTTCCTGTAATTGACGAACGTCCTCCTTTTATTTCGCCTTGCACTGTAGGATAAGAATAAACATAATTATCTAAAACAATTGCTATTTGTTTTCCTATATTTGCTTTTGTAAGACGTGCCCATATAGCTGCTCCTTGAGCATTCATCGTCATAGAAACTTCGGCTGTAGCTTTATTATTTCCAAACTCGGGACGTGCATCGGTTATAACATCTCCGCCAAGTGGGGCTTTTCCGTCGCGTGTAGTAACTTTTAAGGCTATTAATTGATAATAATCTTCAGCTTGAGGCAAAGGTTTTACTGTCCAGCAAAATTTAATATCTCTTGGCAAAATGGCTTTTACTTGTTTCATTTTTAGATATGCCATTACTTGTGCAGTATCTTTAAAATGAGATATTCCTACCGCTGCTCCTTCTACTAATTTACCATCGCGTGTAGTATTTGGATTTAATACCGAAAAAAGAGGATATGATCTTGCTATTTGTTCTTTTGTTTTTAACGAGTCTTTATTTTCGCTTTCTTTATTAATTTCTTTAACAAGTTCGTTAGTAGAATCTTTTTTTGCTGCTAATTGGTCAACTAACGAGTTTGTTTTTGTTGTATCTTTTTTATCTATTTTATTTTCTGATGTAATTGTAGAATCGATAGCAAGGTTTGATGAGTCTTTAGATGTTTCTACATCTTTCTCGGCATCTTGCATATCTTTTAATAATTTATTTATGTCTATAAAATATTTATATACATCTCTATTATCATAAGTTTCGTAGAACTCAAGATTTGCAGTACCTTGTAATAATTTTCGAACTCTCTCGGGGTCTTTTATTCCGGGTAATTCTACAGACACTCTACCTTTTGTTGCTAATTCTTGCACATTTGGTTGTGAAACTCCAAAACGGTCGATACGCGAACGTATTATATTAATTGAATTATCAATTGCATCGTCGGTTTCTTTTTTTAGAACCTTTAATACTTCTTGATTTGTTGAGTTGTAGTTTATTTTATCTTTTAAATCTATTGTATTAAAAACAGATGCTAATTTAGCATTAGGATCAATCTCTGAGAATGCTTCTCCAAACAATGTAATAAAATCGCTTTGGCTGTTTTGTTGTTTTTGTTTTGCTAATTTTATAGCTTTTAAAAATGTAGGGTCTTGCGAATTATTTGCTAACGAACGTAAAACATCAACTACAGAAACCTCAAGGGTTACGTTCATACCGCCTTTTAAATCTAAACCAAGATTAATTTCTCGTTCTTTGCAATCTTTATAAGTGTATTTTCGTAAACCTATAAAATTAAATACTGTTTTACCTGATATTGAATCTAAATAAGCTTTTCTTTTTTTATTATAGACTTTTGTTTTTAACGAATCAGGCAAATTTTGTGAATATTTTTTTGCATATTCTTTTGCATCTTTTTCTACCGATTGTGTAAACCAAGTAAATGATAATTGATATAAACCTGCTAAAATTAAAGCAATGGCAAAAACTTTTATCGCACCTTTATTTTGCATTTTTTATTTTATTTTAAATTATTTATACGTTATTTTTTTAAACTCGCAAATATATTCATTTTTTTTTAAAACACTATTAAAATATATTTTTAAGTTATTATATTTAAAAAAAAGACTGCAAATCTGCAGTCTTTTGTAGCCCGTAGGGGCATTGAACCCCTGTTTCAAGGATGAAAACCTTGCGTCCTAGTCCACTAGACGAACGGGCCATAGGTTTTTGTGAGGTGCAAATGTAATATCTGTTTTTTTATTTTTCAAATTTTTTATAAAAAAATTTGAAAAAAATAAACCGTCAATAAAATAACGGTTCATCTAAAATATGTTACAATATATAAGATTATTTAATAATTAATACTTTTACTGTTTTTAACGCACTATTTGCATTAATTTTAATATAATAAAATCCTTGTTTTTGATTTGAGAAATCTAAACTAAATTCATTTTTTGCATTTTTATATGATTTTACATCAATTATATTACCTAAAATATCATATACTTTAAATTTATAATTATCAATATACATATCTCCAAAATTAATATATACATTCCCATTTGAGGGGTTTGGATATACTTTTAAATTTTTATTAAGTTCCACTTCGTCAACATTAACCAAACATACCGACAATTTTATATCAAGCGAGGTATTATAAACGTCTCCTGTTATATTTTGCATTGTCTCCCATGTATATCCTTTTTTTACATAAACAGTATTTGTTG
>JALSQC010000086.1 GCA_026985625.1 Bacteroidales bacterium
CAAACCACAAAATAGTAAAAATAAATTTACAAACCGAAGTAGTTGAAGACTCAATATTTTTAAATACAACAAACTCTTATCCTACCGGACTTGTTTTTGCTAATGGTAATTTATGGCTTAACGATGCCAGAGGTCCTTCCCCGTCGACACCAAACGATACTACAATTAATTTTAACTTTAGCGGACAATTTTTTAAAGGATATTATGCCAAAGGCGATTATCCTACAGGTTTAGCCTGGGACGGAACAAATCTTTATTCTACCGATAACGTAAATCAAATTATTTATAAATTAAATCCTCAAAATTTCGAAATATTAGAAGCAATAAATGCTCCGGGAGGAAACTATCCTAACGGACTGTCGTTTGATGGAAATAATTTATGGTTAATAAACAATGCATCAGACTCTATTTATAAAATACAAGTTAATCAAAACGTAACAAACGTAAATAATTATAATAACAAAAATAATTTTAATATTTACCCAAATCCTGCAAATACCTGTATATCAATAGACTTAGATATAAACAAAAATACTTTTTTATCGGTAAATATTTATGATGTTAACGGTAATATTGTTAGATACGTTTATAATAAAAACATAGCAAAAGGAAATCAAAAAATAAAATATAATATTTCAGATTTATCAGACGGCATATACATAATACAAGAAAAAACCGATTATTATACCAAATCTAAGAAATTAATTGTAAAGAATAATTAAATAACCTACCTCGCTCGTTGGCTCAAGATATTTTAGAAATTATATTTTTTTATTCGATATAAGCCTCGTTAAATTAAACACATTAGATAACTGCAATTAAATATAAAATTCGCCATCGGGTTCTTGTATAACAATATTCTTAGGAAGCTCAAATTTTAAATAATTAATATTTTTATTGTTCGACAAAAATTGTTTTTCGTAAAATGTTTTAACCGATAAAATATCGTCAACAAAATTTTCTTTATATAAATTATTTGTATCTGTTAATATTTTAATATTATTTTTTTGCAACAAGGCTCTTGTGTATTTGTAAAGCAAATCGTTATCGGTTTTTAAATTAATTATTCCGTTATTAATTAAAAAACCTTGATAATGTGTTAAAAATCTTGACGATGTAAGTCGTTTTTTTGCTCTACGTTTACGCATTTGCGGATCTGGAAATGTTATCCATATTTCCGACACCTCATCATCTGAAAAAAATGAGTTTATAAACTCGATGCGTGTTCTTAAAAAAGCTACATTTTTTAAATTGTTTGTTATTGCCGTTTTTGCACCACGCCATAAACGTGCTCCTTTTATATCTATTCCTATAAAATTTTTACTTTTATATTTTTGCGACAAAGCTATTGTGTATTCGCCTTTTCCGCAGCCAAGCTCTAAAACAATAGGATTATTGTTTTTAAAATATTTATTATTCCAATTATTTTTTATATAATAATCTTTATTTAGAACCTCGTCGTAAGTTGGTTGAAATAAATTTTCGAAAGTTTTGTTCTCGGCAAATCGTTGTAATTTATCTTTTCCCAATTTTAATTAATTTTTATCGGCATTTTCTATAATCAAGCCAAAGTTTGTAATATTTTTAAGGTTATCGTCTCGCATTGCTTGCACAAACGAGAATTTATAGTTTCCTGTTTCGGGAAATCGTATTCTTTTGCGAAACATTAGTTTATTATACCAACTATCCGATTCGTTTTTACCATACCACTCTCCTTTTTGATTGCATATTATACAATCTATGGTATCGATAATAGTTTCGTTTTTTGGTCCGTTAATTTTCGAAAAAATAAACAGGTTTGAGTATTTATAATTATCTGTATTTTTAAGTTGAATAAAAACGTTATATGTTTTATTTATATCGGGAACTTTAAAATTAAATACCAAGGTATCTTTATAATTCCACAAACTATCTTTTAAATTTTGCGAGTTGTTATAAACCTCGTTATTTGTGCACGAGAAAAATATTAATAAAACAATGTTAAATATAAAAAATTTACGAAACATTATTATTTTTATTTTTATCGGGGTTTCGTTTTTTTCGTTTTTTTCGTTTTTTCTTACGGTTTTTATTAATCTTATCAAATCTTGTTATGCTATCTTCCATAAGAATATCGCCATAAGAATTATTTGGTTTTTCCTCGGTTTCTATTTCTATATTATTTAATACATCTACCTTTTTGCCTGTTTTATTTATTTCTTGTATTTCTCTTACTCTGTCAACAGAAACTGCATAAAAATTATTTATATCGTTTTCGTTTTTCATCGAGTACCAATATATTTTTTTAAACACATCGGTTTTTTGATAATATGCTGTTCCTTTTTCGGTAACAAGCGGAATATCTGTTCTGGGAAAATCTTTTTTAGCATCTTGGTATGTATCGAGTTCGTAATTTAAGCAGCATTTTAGTTTTCCGCATTGTCCTGCAAGTTTCTGAGGATTAAGCGATATTTCTTGAGTTCTGGCTGCATTTGTACTTACCGAATTAAAATTATTCATCCACGACGAGCAACACAATTCTCTACCACAAGAACCTATTCCTCCTATTTTTCCGGCTTCTTGCCGCGAGCCTATTTGTCGCATTTCTATACGTATTTTAAATTTTTCGGCAAGAATTTTTATTAACTCTCTAAAATCTACACGTTGTTCGGCTATATAATAAAAAATGGCTTTTGTTTTATCACCCTGAAACTCTACATCTCCAATTTTCATATCAAGGTTTAAATCTTTTGCAATTTTACGTGCTTTTAGCATTGTTTCTTTTTCTTTTGCAATAGATTCTTTCCATTTTTCTATATCGCTTTGTTTTGCTTTTCGATATATTTTTTTAAATTCTGTTTTGTCTAACGATATTTTATTTTTTCGTAGTTGTTCAAAAACAAGTTCGCCTGTAAGCGACACTATACCTACATTGTGTCCGGCATCGGCTTCTACAGCAACAACATCGCCTTTTTTTAAATTTAGGTTATTTGAGTTTATAAAATATTCTTTAAGTGTATTTTTAAATCGAACTTCTACAATATTGGCTTTTTCGTAAGTATTTTTAATATCTTTTAGCCAATCGTAAACATGTAATTTATCGAAACTTGTTTTTATACAATTGTTTTTTGAATCGGAATCACTATTATAACATCCTCGCGACTCTATTCCACAGCAGCCCATAATTATCTTATATTTTAGTGATTATTTATCTTATGATAACGGTTTCTTTGTATGTTTCGCCCTCGGTAAGTATTACAACGCCGTCACCCTCTAACTTTACTTTGTTTGATACGTCTTTTGTTGCTTTTACTTGCAAAATAGACTCGTATTTAAAAGTAAATGTTACTTGTCCATTTTCGTCGGTAATATCGGTTGTATCCATTTGTTTTGTTTCGGGATCAACATATCCGTTTTGTTGGTTAGAATATACTTTTACAGTAGCATCGCTAACGGGATTTTTCTCGTAATCTAAAACGGTTATAACCGCTTTGGGATTTTTAGGTTTTTTACAAGAACTTAAATAAAAAGCTGATGTTAAAACTATTATAGATATTATTATTATGTTATATTTTTTCATTTTTTTATATTAATTTATTCTAATATTAATTTTTTAGCATAAGTTTCTCCTAAATCAAATAATAATAAGCCGTCGGCTTTAAGTGTTCGTGTTTTTGACGAGTCGTATTCGGCTTTTACCGATAAAATACATTTTCGGTTTACTTCAAATGTAACAGTGCCATTGGCATCGGTCTCTAACATAGAGTCGGTTTGCAATGTCGATGGGTCTATATACGAACCGTTTGGTGCCGAATATAGTGTAACCTCGGCTCCCTCGCATGGTGTTCCATCGTTAAAAACAACCGAAACAACAGCTTTGGCTATTTTCTCTTTTTTGCACGAGAATAAACTTGCAATTCCAAATATGGCTATTATTATTAATAATTTTGTTTTCAAAATAAAAAGTTTTTTAACTTACAATAATAATATTTTTTTTTATTATTTACAAATCAATTAAAATCTATTTACATATCCAAAATGTATTTTTGCCGAATTTAATGCAATTGCATTGTTTTTTTGACTTCCCAATGCATAATTTATTGTAAAAATTCCAACTTTTGTTTCAAAATCTACTCCAAGTCCAAAACCATAAGGGTTATCGTTTATTGTTTTTGATAATTTTTGTTCGT
>JALSQC010000087.1 GCA_026985625.1 Bacteroidales bacterium
GACGGACAAGTAGTATTTGCAGTTTATCAAGAAGGAGTTCGTGTTTATGTTGACGATACTGGAACAAAAGCATTATCCACAAAAGGAGGCTTTGCCGTAGGCGGATTTAACGCAACAAAATCATTAACAAACGAGTATTTGCGAGTAACTCCCGATAGTGTAAGAGTTTATATAGAAGAAGGCAGCGGTTCAAAATCAATATCTACCAAAGGAGGCTTTGCCGTAGGCGGATTTAATGCAACAAAAACAATACCCACCGATTATTTTAATATAAGCGGTTCCGACTCGGCAGGCACAATAAACCCCAGCGAAGCCAGAGTTTTGTGGTATCCTTTAAAAGAAGCTTTTCTTGCAGGCAGAGTATTAATCGAAGACCATGATAGTGTAGGATTAAATTCATTTGCAACAGGATTCGAAACTAAAGCTATAGGAGATTATTCGCAAGCAATGGGTTACAAAGCTGTTGCCAAAAAAAAATATTCAACAGCTATTGGTTATCAATCACGTGCAAATGGAGTTAACTCTTTTGCTTTTGGCTCAAATGTTATAGCTAAAGACACAAACTCTTTTGCCTTTGGACAAGAGTCGGCAGCATTGGCAAAAGGTTCATTTGTTTTTGGTATATCTGATACTTCTTTTGCACCATCAGCCATGGCTCTGGGTTATTACACAAAAGCAAAAGGATTGGCTTCATTGGCACTGGGAGCATATAGTAGTGCAAACGACACATTAAGTGTTGCTATGGGATATAAAACAATTGCCGATGGATTAACATCAGTAGCAATGGGAGACGAAACACATGCATCGGGATATTCATCTTTGTCTTTAGGATATAAAACAACGGCAAGTGGAGAGATGGCCACTTCTATGGGAAATCAAACTATTGCATCAGGAGAATCATCAATAGCTATGGGATATCGAAGTATAGCAACAGGTTTACATTCATTAGCTATGGGTGATTCTACAACTGCATCTAACGATGATGCCACTTCAATGGGCTATAGAACTGTTGCAAATGGTGTTTTTTCTACATCTATGGGATATATGACAACAGCAAATGGTAATGCTTCTTTCTCAGCAGGCTCAGAGACAACAGCAAATGGCGAAGCATCAATTGCATTTGGATATAATTCCGATGCAAACGGATATGCATCTCTATCGGTAGGTAATACAACAATAGCACAAGGCGATGCTTCGGTAGCAATAGGAATGAATACCATTGCACAAGGCGATGCTTCGGTATCTTATGGAATATCTACTAATGCTACAGCATCAGGGTCTTTTGTTTTAGGAGCTTTTAACGAAGTTTTTTCGGCAGTAAATTCTGTTTTACCAACAAGCGAATTATTTGTTATAGGAAACGGAACCGATGCATCTAATACTCACAATGCATTTACCGTTCTAAAATCAGGTTTTGTTGGTATTAATACAAATACTCAAGATATATTAATTCCTTCGATTATATTTACCGTTAATGGCGATGCTCGTGTAACAGGCGATATTTATTATGGAACCAGTGGTTCGGGAACAACATATAATAAACCCGACTTTGTATTTAAACCCGATTATAATAAAAATTTTGATATTTTAAGTATCGAAAAATTTATTAAACGAAACAATCACTTACCTTGGCTTACTGCTGCAAAAGACGAGAAAGGCGGAGTAAATATGACTCGTATGTCATTCCAAACTCTTGAAGCAGTCGAGAATCAACAAATGCAAATTATTGAACTAAAAAAAGAAAATAATAAATTAAAAAAAGATAACGAAAAACAAGAAAAACAAATTAAAGAACTTTTAAAACGGGTTGATAAATTAGAAAAATCAAAATAAATTTAACAAACAAAACACTTATAATAGTTTAATTACTCAATTAAAAGACTACTTATTAACAAGGTGGTCTTTTTTATTTAATTTTTTATATTGATTTAGTGTAAATTATCGAGTTTAATCTTTGGTTTTACAACAGATTTGGTTTTCCATTTTCCTATTTTATAGTATGTAAACGATAGTATTAGTCCTGTTGTCCAAGCAATGGGTATAGACCACCATATACCTGTTTCGGCAAATTTTTTAGATAAAAAAACTGCCATTGGTATGCGAACAAACCATAGAGCAAACAGTGTAATAAACATTGGAATTAATGTATCGCCGGCTCCACGCATAATACCGTTAACAACAAACATTGTTGTAAAAATTAAATAAAAAGAACTTACAATTATAAGATACTCGTTTCCTATGTTAATTACCGATAAATCAGGCGAAAAAAGCGATAAAATATTGCGACCGAAAAATATAATTATTAATGATATTGTTCCTGATATTATACTTGTCATTATAAAAGTTGATAGTAGTCCTTTTTTTACTCTGTATAATTTATTTGCACCAATGTTTTGACCTGTAAAAGTAGCAAGAGCCATAGAAAAATTCATTGCAGGTAATGTTGCTAAAGCATCTACTTTTGTAGCTATTGAGTATCCTGCTATTACTGTTGTGCCAAATTTATTTACAATAGACAATAAAGCCATCATTCCAAGGGCGACAAATGATGTTTGTATTCCGGCAGGAGTGCCTATTCGCATAGATTGTTTAAAAATATATTTATCGAATTTTAGTTTAAAAAACCTGAGTTTTATATATTTATTATGTTTGTTAACGTATATAATAATGCCGATGTATGCAATAAGTTGCGAAATAATTGTAGCATAAGCAACTCCTTTTACTCCTAATTTTAGATTAATTATAAATATTAAATCTAATGCAACGTTTAATAGAGTTGCTAAGATTAAAAAATATACAGGTGTTTTTGAATCGCCAATTCCTCGCAATACGGCACTAAACCCTTGAAACCCAAAGAATATTATAAATCCAAGCATATAAATATTAAGGTATGCTGTAGCATCGGGTAAAAGTTCTAATGGTAATTGCATAAGAATAAAAATTTGTTTGCTAAAAATAATTCCTGCGGTTGATATTATTAACGATGCAAAAAATAATACAATTATAAGTGTATCGACAGTTTTTTGAACATTCTCAAATTTTTTAGCACCAAAATATTGAGCAATAACAATTGTAGAGCCTGTTGCAATTCCTAAAACTAACGAAACCAATAAAAATATAATGGGAAACGATGCTCCAACAGCAGCAAGGGCTTGTTTACCTATAAAATTACCAACAATAACACTGTCGATAATATTGTATAATTGTTGAAATATATTTCCTACTAATAAAGGTAAAGCAAATTTTAATATTTGTTTATGAACAATACCTTTTGTTAAATCTATCAAAATATATTAGTTATAAGAGTTTGTTGATAAATAATTTTTAACATAATCGCTTATACCTTCTTCTAAGCTATAAAATTTTTTAGAGTAACCTATATTGCGTAATTTTGTAATGTTTGCCTCGGTAAAATATTGGTATTTATCTCTAATATCTTTAGGAGTATCTATAAAATTAATATCAGTTTTTATGTTTAACGATTTAAAAACATTATCGGCTAAATCGTAAAATGTTCTTGCTTTTCCTGTTCCTAAATTAAACAATCCCGATGTTTTTCGTTGATTCATTAAAAAATAAAGAACATCTATAACGTCTTTAACGTAAATAAAATCCCGTTTTTGCTCGCCATCTTTAAAATTTTTGTTATGAGATTTAAAAAGATTCATTTTTTTTGTCTGTTTTATCTGATTAAAGCTATGAAAAACTACCGATGCCATTCGACCTTTATGATACTCGTTAGGACCGTAAACGTTAAAAAATTTTATTCCTGCCCAAAAATATGGTTTTTTAGGTTGATTTAATGCCCAAATATCAAAATTATTTTTAGACTCGCCATAAGGATTAAGTGGTTTTAGTTTTGTAATTATTTCGTGGCTGTCGTTATATCCAAGATCTCCTATTCCGTATGTTGCTGCCGACGATGCATAAATTAATGGTAATCCGTATTTTACACAAGCAGTCCACACTTTTTTGCTGTAATTTAAATTTAACTCGTCGAAAATTGATTTGTCAAACTCGGTTGTATCGGTTCTTGCACCGAGGTGAAAAATAAATTGAACAAATTTTTCGTTTTTATCTAACCAATCGAAAAAATCGTTACGATTAACTAAATCGGTATAAGTTTTATTTATGTAATTTTGTTTTTTGTG
>JALSQC010000088.1 GCA_026985625.1 Bacteroidales bacterium
GTCTTTATACCTATAACAGTTCTCGAAGAAATTGATAATTTTAAAAAAGGAAACAATGAGATAAACTTTCATGCACGAGAATTTACCCGCGAGTTAGATAAAATTGTCGAAAACAAATCGTTTTACGAGGGAGTTAGCCTTGGCGACGGATTAGGAAAATTATATATAATAACAGGCAAACCGTTTTCAGAAACTTTATCGGAATCTTTTTCGGAGGTAACTCCCGATCATAAAATTTTGGCAATATGCGAATATGTAAAAAATAAATATAAAGACCGTAAAGTAGTGCTTGTAAGCAAAGACATAAACTTACGTATGAAGGCAAAATCGTTAAATATAAATGCCGAAGATTATAAAGCCGATACCGTAAAAAATATATCAGAGCTAAATAAAAATATAATTACAATAGAAAATTTTAATGCCGATATAATAAATAAAATTTACGAAAATAAAGCAGGAATCGATGCCGACAATTTTAACTTAAAACAAGAATTAAAAGGACACAGATATTTTATTTTAAAAAGCGGGAGCAAGAGTGTTTTAGCTCATTACAATCCAATAACAAAAAAAATAACCCACGTAAATAAACGTCATACTTTTGGAATAGAACCTCGAAATGCTGAGCAAACTTTTGCTTTAGACGCTTTAATGGACGACGATATTAAATTAGTATCGCTTATGGGAAAAGCAGGCACAGGAAAAACCTTACTTGCTCTTGCTGCTGCCCTTGCTCAAAACGAAAACTTTGAACAAATATTATTGGCTCGTCCCATAGTGCCTCTCTCTAACAGAGATTTGGGATTTTTGCCGGGAGATATTAAAGACAAAATAGGACCTTATATGCAACCTTTATTCGATAACTTAAACGTAATAAAACACCAATTTAAAGCACAAAGTTCAGAGTTTATGAAAATAGAAGAAATGCTCGCAAACGAAAAACTTGTAATATCGCCACTTGCATATATTAGAGGACGTAGCCTGTCAAAAGTATTTTTTATTATCGACGAAGCTCAAAATCTTACTCCGTTAGAAGTAAAAACAATTATTACACGAGCCGGCGAAGGAACAAAAATTGTATTTACCGGCGATATTCAACAAATCGACTCACCGTATTTAGATTCAAAATCTAACGGACTAAGTGTTTTATCTCATAAAATGAGAGGACAAGATATATTTGCCTTAATAAATCTTGTAAAAGGAGAACGTAGTTATTTAGCCGAATTAGCAAGCGATATTTTATAAAATATGATAAAAAAAGTAGCTTTCTCTACTTTGGGATGCAAATTAAATTTTTCCGAAACATCTACATTATCGCAGATGTTTTCCGAAAAAAAATATAAACAAGTATCGTTTAACGAAAAAGCCGATATTTACATTATAAACACATGTTCTGTTACTGCAAATGCCGATAAAAAAGACAGACAACTTATTCGTAAAGCAGTGCGGACAAATCCTGATGCTTTTGTTATAGTAATAGGTTGTTATGCACAATTAAAACCAAAAGAAATATCTCAAATTGCAGGAGTTGATTTAGTTCTTGGGGCAAACGAAAAACTAAATGTATTAAAATACATTGATAATATCGAAAATAAAAAAACTCCTAAAATATATTCTTGTGATATAGACAATGTTAATAATTTTTTCCCGGCTTATTCGTTTGGCGACAGAACACGTTCTTTTTTAAAAATACAAGATGGTTGCGACTATAATTGCACATATTGCACAATACCTTTGGCAAGAGGAAAAAGTAGAAATCAAAGTATAAAAGATACTGTAAAACAAGCCGAGAGAATTGCAAAAAAAGGAGCAAAAGAAATTATTCTTACAGGAGTAAATATAGGCGATTTCGGACAATCAACAAACGAGAACTTTTTTAGCCTGATAAAAGAACTAAACAAAGTAAACGGAATACAAAGATATAGAATATCGTCGATTGAACCAAACCTGTTAACAAGCGAGATAATTAATTTTGTAGCCGAAAACAAAAAAATGATGCCCCATTTCCATATACCTTTACAATCAGGTAGCGATTATATTCTTAAAAAAATGAAACGCAGATATAACACATCGTTATTTAGTCAAAAAATAGAAATAATAAATAAAATATTTAACCAAAAAGCATTTATAGGAGTAGATGTTATTACAGGATTCCCCGGCGAAGACGATACACATTTCGAACAAACATATAATTTTTTAAACTCGTTAGATGTATCATTTTTACATGTTTTTACATATTCCGATCGCGAAAATACCGAATCGTTTAACCAAAAAAACAAAATCGATAACAAAACAAAAGAATACCGTAGTCGTAAATTACACAAACTATCAGAAAAAAAACTAATAGAATTTTATCAAAAAAATTTAAACTCAATACACAACGTATTGTTCGAGTCGCAAAATAATAAAGGAATTATGCATGGCTTTACCGATAATTATATAAAAGTGTCGGTAAATTATGATAAAAACTTAATAAATAATATTTTTGAAGTAAAATTATTAGATTTCGATAGCGAAAATAATATTAGAGCAGAAATCTTAAATAAAAAATAAAATGGATTATAAAGATATAACGTTACAAATAATACAAGTGGCCAAAAAAGTAGGTGTGTTTATTAAAAACAATCAAATAAATTTGTTACCTAACGATATAAAAACAAAAGGTTTACACGATTTTGTAACTTATATCGACAAACAAGCCGAAGAACAAATAATAAAACAACTTAAATTAATTCTGCCCGAAGCCGGTTTTATTGCCGAAGAAGGAACCGAAACAAATAAAAAAGATAAATTTAATTGGATAATCGATCCGCTTGACGGAACAACAAATTATATACATCAATTAGCCCCATTTGCAATAAGTATTGCCTTGCAAGAAAATAAAAAAACAGTTATAGGGGTAGTTTACGAGATTAGTAAAAACGAGTGCTTTTATGCATGGAAAAATTCAAAAGCATATTTAAATGACAAAATAATTAAAGTATCAAATGTCGAAAAAATATCAGGCTCATTAATATCTACAGGTTTCCCGTATAACGATTACTCACAACTAAATAATTTGTTAGATACATTATCGTATTTTATGCAAAAATCGCATGGAGTTCGTCGTTTTGGCTCGGCATCGGTAGATTTGGCATATCTTGCTTGTGGCAGATTCGATTCGTTTTTCGAATACGGGCTTAATCCTTGGGACGTTGCTGCAGGAGCATTTATTGTAGAACAAGCAGGGGGTAAAGTATCTGATTTCTCAGGTGGCGATAATTATATATTTGGTAGAGAAATTGCTGCGGCAAACTCAAAAAATTATAAAGAATTTATAGATATTATAAATAAAAATTTTAATAAATAAAATAGTGTAATGAATAAAAAAAACTATATAACATTAATATTACTTGTATTTATATCGGTTTTTGCAAAATCACAAAAACTACAATCGTATTTTTATTATTCGCTTTTTAACTCGCCACAAGACCCATATATCGAAACTTATATGTCGATTATAGGAAACTCTACAACATTTGTAAAGCAAAAAGACGGAAAATTTGTTTCTACACTCGATGTTACAATGCTTTTTAAACAAAACGATACAATAAAAACTTTTAAAAAATACAGGCTTATAAGCCCCGAGATATCAGATACAAGCAAAAATAAACCAAATTTTATAGACCAGCAACGCATATACTTGCCAAACGGAGTTTATAATTTCGAGCTATCGGTAAAAGACATTAACGCAAAAAACGACAACGAACCGCAAAAATTTTACGATATAATAAATGTAAACTTTAACAATAAAGATATATTATTTTCGGGGATAGAATACATAGAAAATTACAAACCGACAAAAGAAAAAAACATTTTAACTAAAAACAATTACGATTTAATTCCGTATATAGCCGATTTTTTTCCGAAAAATATAAACAAACTGTCATTCTATTGCGAATTTTATAATACCAATAAAATTTTAGGCGATAGCACCGACTTTTTAGTTAAATACTATATAGAGTCAACATCAAAAAACGAAAATAATATTTTAGGCTTTAAACGGCAAAAAGCAAAAAGCATAAACGTTTTATTTGCAAGTTTAAACATAAAAAAACTATACTCGGGAAACTACAACCTTGTAATCGAAATTATAGAT
>JALSQC010000089.1 GCA_026985625.1 Bacteroidales bacterium
AATCCATTTTTTCCAGTAGTTTGATACTCTTGCATATTTTGCCGAATATTGTATTCGTATTTTAGGACTGCTATCCATATAACGTTTCATAATATCGAGACGTTTTTTGCGTAAAAAAATTTGTTGTGGATTTTCGGTTTTTGATATAAAATCTACGGCGTATGATGTTAGATATTCCGATGTTCTTCCCGGATAACCCATAACCATTGTAAAGTCGCCGTTTTTTATACCTTTTATAGATATATCGAGCGATTTTTTAGGTTTGTAAGGAATGTTATTTTTTGAGTATTCGGCGGGTTCGTTATTTTTATCGGCATAAATTCTAAATATCGAGAAATCGCCTGTATGTCGAGGCCACATCCAGTTATCGGTATCGCCTCCGAATTTTCCTATTGCCGATGGGGGAGCTCCAACTAAACGTATATCCTTGTATATTTTGTAGATAAACATATAATATTCGTTTCCATAATAAAAAGGTTTTATTTCTACCTTATATTTTCCGTTATTATTGTTTTGTTTTGATAGTATGTCTATATTTTCTTTAATAATTTTTTCGCGGTCTGTTTCGTTTATTGTATCCGATATATTTTTTAATATTTTTGATGTTACGTCTTCTATACGTTCTAAAAAAGTAACTGTTAATCCCGGATTAGTTAATTCTTCGGATTTTTTATAAGCCCAAAATCCGTTGGTAAGATAATCGTGTTCGAGCGACGAGTGCGATTGAATTGAGCTGTATCCGCAATGGTGATTGGTAAGAACTAAACCTTGATTAGAGATAAGTTCGCCGGTGCAACCTCCGCCAAATATAACAACAGCATCTTTTAAACTCGAATGGTTTATGCTGTATATATCGTCGGCAGTAAGCTTAAAGCCTTTTTTTTGCATATCGGCGATATTGTATTTTTTTAATAGTAATGGTATCCACATTCCTTCGTCGGCAATAACCGACGGTGCTATAAATACGAATAATAATATGGCTAAAAGTAGTTTTCTCATAATATAATTTTTATAATGTAATATTAATTTTTGGTGATGATTTTACGTGATAAGTTTAAAGGATTGTTTCGTTTGTATGATGAGTTTATATGACGTTTAATAACTGATGTTTTCTCTAATTTTGATTTTTCTTCGGGCAATGTATTAGTATCTATGTATTTTTGTAATATTTTGTCAACTTCGGAATAGTTTTTCGCTCCAAGTTGGTCGAGGTCGCTGTTTGTAATGCCTAAACCATCGGTTGGAGTTGCATCAATACATGCTTGTAAAGCTAATTTTTGATTATCATTTATAAGTTCTTCGGCAATTAAATATTTTGCTAATTCGTAAACCTCGGTTTTCCATAAATTTTGAATCATTCCGTAATCGCCCACATCGCCGTGTAGAGTCCAAAATCCGAGTAAAAGTTCGGTATAATTATCAGTAGAAAGAACAATGCCGTTATATTTTTGAGCTATATTGTAAAGATAAATCATTCGTAATCGTGCTTTTATATTTCCTAAACGGACCTTGTAATTAGTGTCTATTTTGTTATTTTTATCTTCCTCGATATTATTAAATGTTGTGTGATAAAGTTCGGTTAAATCTATTTCTTTAAAGTCGTTGCAAAAAGCGTTGCCCACCAATTTTGCTCTGTTTTTTTCGTCGTTAGTATTTGTTTCTATTGATATGCTTCGGCCTATAAGTTTAATGTTTAATTTGTCGCATACGGGCTTGGCAAGAGCCGAACATGTAGCAGAGTCGATACCTCCCGATTCGCCTATAACTAACGATTTAATATTATATTTTTTAATATAAGATTCTAACTCGTTTTGTATATTTTTAGTTACTTGTTTATAGTTTAGATTATTCATTTTTTTAGGAGTTTGTGCCCAAGACAGGATTTGAACCTGCACGTCCAAAAGGACACATGGCCCTCAACCATGCTTGTCTACCAATTCCAACACTTGGGCAAGTATGTCTGCAAATGTATAATAAATTTTAAAAATTTAAATATCTAAAATTATTTTTTTATTTATATTTCATTTATCTTAGTAATATAATTGTAATTTAGTCAAAAATAATTTTATATGAAATATTTTTTTGTTTTTTTAGTTGTTGTTTTTACATCGTGTTCGCAAAACGATAATGTTGTAAATAAAAATAATAATTCAATTTTGATTTCTAAAAATATTTTTCCCGAGTTTTTAATTTTTGGCGAGTTGTATCCCGATAATTATGCTGACGACAACGATACGGTAATAACAAAAAAATTTGGATTTAAAATAAAACGAATAGCCGGTTGCGAGATTAATAACAACGAACGCATAAAAGCTATTAAACAAAATAATTTTTTTTTAAAAGTAATGAATAAAAAATATGGTATTAATTGGCAAGTAGAATTTGAGAAAAAAACACATTTTAAATTGCAAATACCTTTTAATTAAAGTTTTATAAAGTATGTCGGTAATAAAAAATATATTTATTATTTTTATAATATTATTATCTAATATTAGTTTTTCGCAGATTTTAAATTTGCCTGCACGCAATAACTCGCTACAAAACGGAACACAAGTAATATCGTCAATAACTAATTTATCGTTGCAAGATCGCGAAAATTATATTTTTAACGAGGTAATTAATGGAAATGTTCCTAATTTTTATCGAAACTTAGTTGCAATTAGCGATTCTGCATTAATAAATAACGCATATATTCACATAACGTATTATGTAATACCCGATTATTTGGCATTAGGTTGCGATACCGATTATTTTCTTTGTCCTATGACACCTATTTTGGCACAAAAAATAGCCGATACTTTAGGTTGTATTTTGCCTACACGTAAAATTGTAGATAAAATTTCTGATGCAGCTATTGTAAAAATGCAACCGCAAACAATATCGCCAAGTTCGCAAATGATTACTGTTCCTGTTTTTGCACAGCACGATTCAATGGTTTGGTCGCAACGCCAAACATTTTTTCCTGCAAATGCTTTAGGTAATTTAGTCGATGGCGACAAAAAAGATGTTGTAATAAGTAATCTTATTTATAGTTCGCAACCTCCACGCAGGGTGGTAATTTATGGTTGGCATTATCCTAACGGCAACGTAATACAACCTTTGTATGCAGGACACATAGATACGTATGCCGATTATAGTCATGGAATAAGATTGGTGCAAAATAAAGTTTATGTTGATTCCGATACTATGCTTGCAACAGATATATTATCATCTCAGATTTTATATAGTTTGTTAAGCGACGAGGGAGTAATTACAAAACCTTATTATCCTGATACAACTAGTGTAATTACTGTTCCTGATGTTCCAAAATCGTTTTGTATTTTAAACGAGTCGGCAAATTCTGTTAGAATAAAGATTTTACCAAATAATAATGTTGATGAGTATCATATATCTACAAGCTCTGATGGTATAAATTGGGGTTGTGCACTTATTTCTGATACAAACGATTTTCCGTTGCTTGGATTACCGAGCGATTCTATAATATTTGTTACAATAGCTGCGTCAAATTCGGCAGGAACTTCGCAATTTTCGGAGGTTTTGGCTGCTGTGCCTTCGGCAAATCAACATAAAGTAATTATTGTAAACGGCTTTGATAGAGAAAGTGCAGGAAACACCAAAAATTTTATAATACAACACGGAAAAGCAATTAGTAATTATGGTTATGCTTTTTCGTCGGCAACAAACGATGCCTTAACCGATAGTTTGGTAAGTTTAAATAGTTTTAAGATTGCAGATTATATACTTGGCAACGAAAGTTCTGTTGACGAGACTTTTAATAGTAGCGAACAGTCTATTGTTTCGGAGTTTTTAGATAATGGAGGATATCTTTTTGTATCGGGTAGCGAAATAGCTTGGGATTTAGATTATTTGGGCGATACAAGCGATAAATATTTTTATAATAATTATTTAAAAGCACAGTATGTTTATGACTCGCCAAATAATCAACCTGCAAATTATTACGAATTTAACGGTTTAAGTAACTCGATATTTGCAAATTTAACAAACACGTTTTTTGATGATGGCACACACGGAACATATAATGTAGATTATCCCGATGTTATTAATGCCGTTAATGGTGGGGAAAATGGTTTTGAGTATTCTA
>JALSQC010000090.1 GCA_026985625.1 Bacteroidales bacterium
CCGAGATATAGTTAGCGTAGATAAAGTTCCGGTTGTAGCCGAAATGATGACATCTATGTGGATTTACGAAGCACTTATGGTTAGACAATTTAAAGACAATAAATTCGAAAAATTACTATACGATGTCGAAAAAAAAGAAAGTAATGCCAACTTTAAACAAGTTTATTACATTCCTGAACTTCGTCAGAGATTAGAATATTGTTTTGATAGTTTAAAAACAAAAAACGATTCGATAAAAAAAATTATAAAACTAAATTTATCATTATTGCGAAAAGAACTAAAAAAAGACAAATTTCGTTCATCTAAAATTAAAATTGATTTTATAAAAAAACTAACAATCGATTCGTTAAACGGATATTATGCATTTATGGCAAAAAACTATTTAAACGATATGTTAACCTACTACTCAGGATTATTTAATAAAGCAAACTCAAAAAAACAACGAATTATAAACTATTGGATGCAAAAAAATCCAAAAAAATACCAAGCACAAAAAAATAGATACCATAATCAAAGCATATCCGAGATAGTGCGTAAAGTTTTCGAAAAAAACAAAATAATACAATATAAAGACAGATTGATACAACAAGTCGATCCTATATTCTTAGACCCCGAACCATCGGGATATTTTAGCTTTAGAACACATTTATTTACTCCCAGAAAATATTTTGCGGGGCACTACATCGACACATTTTGGTTTAATTTAATGGTTGTATGGTCGATGATAATTTTCTTATATATAACACTATATTTCGACCTGTTGAAAAAATTGTTAAATTCTTTTCAGAATAATTATATAAAGAAATTTTTAAGTAAGACACATATTTTATAATTTAGCAAAAAAATATTTTTTTATGATTAAATACTTAGTAAGTTTATTATTAATAATATCTGTAATCGCTTGTAATAACGAGCAAAATCAACAAAGCGACGACGGTTTTGGCAGTGGAGACGATTTTACAGTTCCTGATTCAATTCTAAACCAAGAAGAAGCCCCGTTAGAAGTATCGGAAGATGCTATGGACGATATAATAGAAAACGTATCGTCGCCTGTAGAAATGGCATCACTTTTAAAAGACGAAGGAGTAAAGTTTAACTACAAACTGTTAAGCCCTACCGATAATGCCGATAATTATAATTCAAACTTTAAACAAGCTTTAAATTTAGGAATATTAGGAGCCGATTTAGGATACTTAAATATGTATAATAAAACCACATCGGTAATCGACTACATAACAGCAATAAAATCATTATCAGATAATTTAATGATAGGTCAATTCTTTGACTTTGCAACACTAAAACGATTAGCAACAAATAGCGAAAACATAGACTCATTAATGTATATATCAGTTTCGAGTTTTGATAAAATGGATAGCTATTTAAGAGAAAATAATCGTTCAAACATATCAACACTATTGGTAACAGGCGTTTGGGTAGAAGGTCTATACCTTGCAACACAAGTAGCAAAAGATACAAAAATAGACAAAATAAACGAACGCATAGGCGAACAAAAAATGGCACTTAACGATATACTTATAATTGTTGATAATTATAAATCGGATAAAAATTTTTATAAATTATCGGAATCACTCACAAAACTAAAAGACGCATTTAAAAACGTTAAAATAACATACGAAGCAGGAGAGTCGGAAATGAAAGAAGTTAACGGAGTTTTAACAATTGTTCAGAACGACAAAAGCATAGTAACAATAACCGACGAAGATTTAGCAAAAATAATAGAAACAACAAAAGAAGTAAGAAACGAAATTATTAGATTGTAAATTACGAAAATTTTATAAAATGAAAAAAATATTATATATCATATTAATAATAACAATATTTATTTTAGGCAAACAAACTAAAACCTATGCACAATGCAACAATAAATTGGTAACAATTTGCTCCGGAGGGTTAACAAAAAACGCAACATACCTAAAAGAACTAAAAGTCCGCTTGCAAGCAAAACAGTCGGGCAAGAAAGCTCCCATAGCACGTTATGCTTTAATGCTTAGCAAAGGAACACATTACAGACTTAGTATATGTAATGCTAAAGAATTTTCGGGAAAAGCAATAATACAACTTTACGATAACAATAACCGGCTTTTAGGAAGCTCATATAATCCAAGCACAAAAAAACATTATTCCGCATTCGATTTTATTTGTAATAAATCGGCAGTTTACAAAGTATTGGTTTCTTTCGAAGATGGAAAAGAAGGATGTGCTGTAGGAATATTATCAATGATAAAAAATTAACGTATAAAATTTTTAATATCTTATTACAAAATCTTGCTTAGACAAGCCATCTTTAAAAAATATTATTCCCAAATTAAATAAGTCTATCGAAACCTTTACCTTATCGTTACTTTTTATTTCGTTCCAAGCCTTAGTCATTTCGGGCGACCAATAAATATCATCAAAAATAAAAATACTATTACTTTTAGAATATTTTAAAGCAGTATTAAAATAAAAAATAGTAGCTTTGTATTTATGATTACCGTCAAAATATATTAAATCAAAATTATTGTTTTTTACTTGATTATTTAGCTCATAATCAAAATTATTTACTATCAATTTTATATTATCTACCGACAATTTGTTAAAATTATCTTGAGCAATACTTGCTATATTTTTACAGCCCTCGATTGTTGTTAGATTTATCGATTTTTTATTTGACATAGCAATATAACAGCTTGTTATCCCCAACGAAGTTCCAAGCTCAAGAACATTTTTGCAATTGTAGTAATCACAAATTTTGTAAATTAGTTCCGCATTTTTTCTCGATTCAACCGAATATTTTGCTATATCCTTAATTTTTCTGTAATTAGATTTGCTTTTTTTTGACCCGGCACCCAAATCAGTAACATTTATCAACGATTTATTAGATTTTAACTCTTTTCGTAAAATTTCTATATCTTTAAAATCATTGTTTGTTACTTTTTTATTTAAAACATTAACAATAAAATCAAATACAAAAGGCGAATGTATTCCGTGACCATATTTATGTCTCGAAAATAATTTATATTTAATATAATTTTTTATCAACCAAAAATTAAACATATTTTTCAAAATTATAATTTGTTTATTAGTTTTACCAATATTTTAAATAAATTTATGTCAACACTAAAAACAAACATACAATATTTACCCGGAGTAGGCGAAAAACGAGCAAAAATACTTAAACAAGAATTAAATATTGTTACAATAGAAGACTTACTATTTACATTTCCGTATAAATATATTGATAAAACAAAGTTTTATAAAATAAACGAACTAAATTACAATTTACCGTATATACAAGTTAAAGGAAAAATTACAAATCTGCGTATCGAAGGACAAAAATTTAAAAAACGTCTTATAGCTACTTTTATTGACGATACAGGCAAAACAGAACTTATTTGGTTTAAAGGAATAAAATGGATTAAAGACAGCATAAAAATAAATACCGAATATGTAATATTTGGAAAACCATCGAAATTTGGCAATAAAATTAATATTGTTCACCCCGATATGGAACTATCGGAAATAGCAAACTCAAAAATAAATACAGCTTTAGAACCCGCATACAGTATAAGCGAAAAACTAAAAAAAAATTACATAACATCAAAAGTTATTCTAAAACTAATGCAAGCGGCACTTAAACTATGCTATGCAAATATAGCCGAAACACTATCTGATAATATTATAAACAAACACAATCTGTTATCGCTAAAACAAGCTCTTTTAAATATACATTTTCCTAAAAATGCCGATTACCTTGCAAAAGCACAATTACGTTTAAAATTCGAAGAACTGTTTTATATTCAGTTAAAACTAGTGCAACAAAAAATGATTGTTAAAACAATCGAAAAAGGATATGTTTTTAAAACAGTAGGTAATACTTTTAACGAATTTTATAAAAACAATTTAAAATTTGAACTTACAAACGCACAAAAAAAAGTAATAAAAGAAATAAATGCCGATTTTAAATCGGGACAACACATGAATCGACTTTTACAAGGCGATGTCGGAAGCGGAAAAACACTTGTTGCATTATTAAGTATGCTAATTGCAATTGATAACGGATTTCAAGCATGCCTAATGGCTCCTACCGAAATTCTTGCA
>JALSQC010000091.1 GCA_026985625.1 Bacteroidales bacterium
TATAACTATATTATGAAAAAAATCTATTTACTTTTTCTATTTTCATTTGTCTTTTTAGGGTATTTATCAGCTCAAGATGATACTTCTACCGAAGATACAACATTGGTTGTTGCCGAAAATCAAGAGGCAGAACTAGCCTACAACAAGGGACTTGACGATTTTAAAGCTAAAAATTATCAAGAGGCAATTAACGATTTTACACAAGCAATAGGATTTAAAACAAAATTTGCTAAAGCATTTTATAATAGAGGAAATGTTTATGCTAAACTTAATCAATTAGACAATGCTATTATAGATTACGACTCGGCATTAGTCGCTGATCCTACAATGTCAATAGCATATTACAGTCGAGGTAGGGCTAAACATTTAAAAAACGATAAACAAGGAGCTTTATCTGATTATTCTATGGCAATTGAAGCAGGTTTAAAAGAACCAAAAGCATATTATTACAGTGGATTAATAAAGTTTCAAGATGGCGATTATAAAGGAGCAGTTGATAGTTATACAAAAGCAATTGAGTTAGATAAAAAATATGCTTATGCATATAACGACAGAGGTAGTGCTTACCGAAAACTTAAAAAATACGACGAAGCAATATCTGATTATAATATGGCATTAAGAATATCGCCTGATTTAGATTTTACATATAATAACTTAGGTAGCGTAAAACGTAAAAAAGAAGATTACGATGGTGCTATTGCAGATTATTCTATGGCTATAAAATTAAATCCAAAATATTATATGGCTTACAATAATAGAGGTAGTGCCGAATGTGATAAAAAAGATTACGATGCGGCAATAAAAGATTTTGAACAAGCTATAAAACTTAAAAGTGATTATGTTTATGCAATAAACAATCTTGGCACGGTAAAAATGAAACAAAAAAAATATAAAGAAGCAATAGAGCAATTTAATAAAGCTATTGAACTTGATGCCAAATATGGCATTGCATACTTAAACAGAGGAATATCAAAAGAAGAATTGCGAAATATTGACGGAGCATGTGCCGATTGGAAAAAAGCAAAAGAATTAGGAGTTAAAATTGCAGAAACTTACATTCAAGAATGTAAATAATAAATTGTTTAATAATAAAGTAAATTAATATGAAAAATATACAAATAATAGTAATTTCGGTTTTATTAATTTTAAGCACAAATATTTTTGCACAAGAAATAGAATTTAATAAATCTGATTTTAGCAGCAAAGATAAATATAAACAAGCCAAATCTTATGTTAAAGAAGGCGATGCAATTTATATTCAAGGTCCCGGGTTTTATCGTCAAGCTCTTGAGTTTTATTTAAAAGCGTATAATTTATATCAAAGAAACGCAGCCCTTGATTATAAAATAGGAAATTGTTATTTGGCATCGATACAAAAAACAAAATGCTTAAAATATTTTAACGAAGCATTTAAATATAATCCAAGAATAAAATCAGATATTTATTATAAAATAGGTAGAGGAAATCATCTTAATCTAAAATTTGACGAAGCAATAAAATTTTATAAAAAATATAAGAATTCATTATCTCCTAAAGAACTACAAACAGAACACAAAAAAATCGAGAAGCGTATTGCCGAATGTAATACAGGTAAAGAACTTATAAAAAAACCGGTTAGAGTTTTTATAGATAATTTGGGCGAAAACATAAACAGTGCTTATCCCGATTACAGCCCATTAATCTCAGCCGATGAGTCTATGCTTATTTTTACATCACGTCGTCCTGGTGGATATAATGACGATTTAGCCAGCGATGGTGGCTATTTTGAGGATATATATATATCTTACAACAACGGCTCAGGTTGGAGCAAAGCTCAAAATATGGGAAAACCATTAAACACAAAAGACCACGATGCAACTATTGGATTATCTGCCGATGGTCAACAACTATTTACATACAAAGGAAACGAAAACGGTGGAGATATTTTTGTTTCAGAATTACAAGGCGAAGAATGGTCGAAACCAACCGATAAACCTCTAAAAAAATATATTAATACCGACTATCACGAGTCGGGAGCATCATTCTCGTTTGATGGCAGAACAATGTATTTTATAAGCGATAAACCCGATGATAACTTAGGACAACATGATATTTTTGTTAGTAATTGGGATAGCGAAAAAGAACGTTGGGGCGAACCTCGCAACCTAAGCAATACAATAAATACCGAATACGACGAACGAGGAGTATTTATGCACCCCGACGGAAGAACAATATATTTTAGTTCTACAGGCCATAATACAATGGGAGGTTATGATATTTTTAAATCAGAACTACAAGACGACGGTTCGTGGTCGACACCTGTAAATTTAGGTTATCCTATTAATACCCCTGGAGACGATAGATTTTTTGTTATGGCTGCAAGCGGAAAACACGGTTATTATGCATCAGACAAAGACGGAGGATTTGGTTCGCATGATATTTATATGATTACATTTAGAGGTCCCGAAAAACCAACCATACAAAGCAACGAAGACAATCTGTTAGCAAATGTAGCTCCTGTTATAGAAACAGTTATGGAAAAATCTGTAGAAATAAAAACTACACGACTTACAATATTAAAAGGAACAATAAAAGACGCATTTACAAACAAACCTGTTGCTGCAAGTATAGAAATTGTTGATAACGATAAAAACCAAGTAATATCGGTCCAAAAATCAAACTCAGCTACAGGAAAATATTTAGTTTCGTTGCCATCAGGTAAAAACTATGGTATTGCAGTAAAAGCCGATGGATATTTATTCCACTCAGAAAACTTTGATATACCTGCAGCTACAAGCTATCAAGAAATTGTAAAAGATATATTATTAAATAAATTAGCTGTTGGAACAAAAATAGTTCTTAAAAATATTTTCTTTGATTATGCAAAAGCAACACTAAGACCAACATCTGAAGCCGAGTTAACCCGTTTACTTAAACTACTAAACGACTTCCCTACTCTTAGAATAGAAATATCGGGACATACCGACAATAGAGGCTCACTTAAAACAAATACCAGATTATCAGAAGCAAGAGCCAAAGCCGTTGTCGATTATTTAATTAGCAAAGGAATATCTGCCGATAGATTAGAATATAAAGGATATGCTTACTTCCAACCAATAGCTACAAATAAAACCGAAGAAGGTCGTCAAAAAAACAGACGTGTAGAATTTAAAGTTCTTAGTAAATAAAAAATAAATATTATTTATATCTAAAAACTGTTTCGTTATTGAAACAGTTTTTTTTATATAAAAAAAATAATAATTTTAAATTTATTTATTACTTTGTATAAATAACTTATTTAAAAACAAAATGAAAAAAATAATATTAATTTTAATATCAATAATTACAATATCTCAAGCACACAGCCAAAATATAGATAAATTTGCAGGTAATTGGGACGGAATTTTAAAAACAAAAGGAATTGTTTTAAGAATTATATTTAAAATAAAAAAAATAAACGATACAACTTTAGATGCAAAATTTGATGTTCCAAAACAATTTGCTTATAACGTACCAATAAATAAAATATTTATTAAAGGCGATACAATTATTTTAAAAAATTATAATTTTCATATAAAATTACAAGGATTTATAAAAGACTCTACCTTTATTGGATTCTATAAACAAGGACAATACACTGCTAACATTATACTAAAAAATAATAAAAATTATAAAATCTCCGATTTTACACGTCCGCAAACACCAAAACCTCCATATCCATATAAAACAGAAGAAGTAAGAATAGAAGATAAAAAAAACAACGTAACCCTTGCAGGAACAATTACAATACCAAAAGATAGCAGCAAAAAATACCCTGCAGTTGTTATGGTTACAGGCTCAGGTCCTCAGAACAGAGACGAAGAACTTTTTATGCACAAACCATTTTTGGTAATTGCCGACTACCTTACGCGTCACGGAATAGCAGTTTTAAGATACGACGACAGAGGTTTTGGTAAATCAGTAGGAAACTATAATATTTCTACCACAAAAGACTTTGCTCAAGATGCCCTTAATGCCGTTATTTTTTTACGTAATCATAAAAATATCGATAAAAACAATATTGGAATAATAGGACACAGCGAAGGTGGTTTAATAGCAGAAATG
>JALSQC010000092.1 GCA_026985625.1 Bacteroidales bacterium
ACTTGAACCCAAAGCTAGTAAATATGTTGATATTCCCGAATTTGAATCTATCGCGGCTTGCCAATTTGCAGTAAGTTGTGTATTTGTAGTAGCAGTATCAATATCAGAAGAAATACCGTCGTTTATTAAATTAATATTAGACGGGTTTGTCCAATCTATATTAACATCTGTTCCCTCGAGTGTCGAAAAATTATTAGCTTGGTCGGTAATTATAGATTTTATTCTACAAGACGGCATTGTAGGCGATGTATTTTGATAACGCACATCTGATGTTGTGTTGCCTACGCTTATAAGCTCTGAGTTTGTTCGTTGTTTGTAAATTTTTACATCGTCGTAATAAGCCGTGCAATTTCCTGTTCGCAGCGATATACTGTTTCCTATTGTTAGCGGGTTGGTATCGGTATATTCCGAAACAAGTATATTGTTCTGAAAAACCCGTATATTTCCGGTATGTGTGTTTAATATTACTTTATAGTCATACCAAGTATCGGCATTTACCGTAAGGTCGTCGTCAGTTAACAGCGAGTAAACATTATCGGTATATTTGTATAATTGAACTTTACTATTATCTACACGAAAATAAACCATATACGAGTTATGACGGTTTGACTGGTCGGCACTATCGCAAAAAAAGTGCATACCTGCACGGCGGTTTGTTCCGCTTCCGCCAATATTCATTTGCCAATGATATAAAATTTGTGTTCCCGTATCTTGTTTAACATTTATATAAAAATTTGTGTTCGATAACGACTCGTCGGATTGATACAAATGTTGGTTGCTTATATTCCATGTTCCGTCGATGTTTGTCCAAGGTTGCGATATTGTATTATTGAAATTATCGTTTAAAAATCCGTTTGCGGTATTTGCTTCCCAATCGATTCCATTCTGATTATCAAGAACTTGATAAAATTTATCGAGAACCTGTATATCATCGGTATCGGTAAAATTTGCAGTAAAATTTTGAGTTTCCCAATTATTTGCCGATACGCTTGTTGTTGGTGGTATTGTATCAACAGGATCGTCAATAACATCGACATACCAACGAGGAACATAATTTGCCTGCAAATCTGCTGTTGTATAATTGTTATATCCAACACGCCAATTTGTTCCTGAGCCTGATGCTTCTATTATTAAAAATGATGTATTTGAGTTTACGGTATGCACAAGCCTAACATGATGACCTGCATAATTAACAATATCTCCGCTTTTTAATTGGTCGAAACTCGAATAAGCATTTGATATATTTGGCAATGTTGATGTTCCGTATTTATACGGTAAATCCCAGCAACGCGACACAAATCCCGAACAATCTACTCCAACAGCACAAGACGAGCCTGAACCGTTGCCTACAGTGTAAGAATCACCTGCCGAGACTCCATTTGATATACCTGTATCGAATTGTGGTAACGACGAAAATCCACCCCAACAATAAGGTATAGATGTATTGTTACCTACGGTTACCCAACTTGGCGTGGTTACATGAACACCTCCGCAATCGTAATCTTTAATGTTGTTTGAGTTGCAATACCAATTATAACTTGCATATGGTTCGCCGTTTGCTATTATCTGCGAACGTGTAATTGTTGCATTTGTCGATTTTAAATTATATGTCGATGTGTTTTCTATATTAGAAATATCTAAAAGGTGATTATTGTAATGATAATTTATTTTATATAAAAATTCGGGTAATTTAGCGTTTGATTTATTTATATTTATTACATAAATTTTTGCATTTTCCGGAGTTGTTATTAATGTATAAAGTTTATTGTCTATAATTTTGTTATCGTGTTTAACATAAGTATAAGCTACATCGGGTAATTTTAATTTAAAATCTTGCGAAAAATTATCTAATGCAAAACCAAAGATATAACGTTTAACTTTTAGCGGAACATTCTGTTTTATAATTTGTTCCTCAATAAAAATTTTATTTTGCGAGTATCCTGTAATTTTTACTGTTCCAAGATGCTTGTTTCTTGTTATGGTTTTTGTTTTTATTATTCCGTTTTTGTTATACAAAATTATTTTATACGATTTTTTATCTTGTTTTATAATCTTTGCAAATAAATTATTTGCTAATATTATTCCGTTATTTTTTTCTAACTTTCCATTATTAAAATAGAATGTATTTTGATTGTTATCGACTAAAAAAAGCGAGTTATTAATAAATTTAATATTATCAACAAATTTTATTTTATTAATTGACTTTTGCGATACTATATCGCCATTTAATTTTATTTTATATAAATTGTTAGGGCTACAAACATAAAAATATTGATTATTATAAGCAAAATCAACAGGAAAAACCGAAAGATTTATTTTTTGTTCTACCTGTTTTGTTTCTGTGTTATAAATTGTAATTAATTTACTTGCTTTTGATAAAAATGCTATTTTTTTATTATCAATTTTTAAAAAATTTTCTACACCATAATTTGCATCAAAACTTTTAATATATGGTAATCCTTTTTTGGTATTCCACTTTAACGATGCTATTTCGTTTGTTTGCGAGTTTGCTTTAAATATCGACAATATAGCAATAAAAGCTAACAATATTATTTTATTATAGTTCATAATACTTATTAATTTAAAACACAATTAGATTATAATTTTTTCAAATTTAATGAAAAAATAGATAAAATACAATATTGCAGTAATAGTTTATTCTTTTGGTGTTTCCGTATTTTCCTCGGAATTATTATTTGTTTTCTCGGGTTTAATATAGTTGGTTTTATTTAAAAGGTTATACCAACTTATAATTTTTTTAATGTCAGAAACATAAACACGGTCTTTATCATAATTCGGAAGAATAGATTCAAAATAGTTTCGCAATTCTTCTTTTGCTGCTTTATGACTAATTGCTTGCCCTCCGTTTTCCTTCTCAAATATTTTTAAGAGAACGTTCTTTAAACTAACCTCTTCGTCGGTAGTAAATATAGCTATATCTTCTAAAGCCGATATTTTATGCGATGCGTAAGCAGGCATCTTTTTTTTTGTTTCTATATGCTCAACAATAATACTGTTTTTTGTTTGAGTTATAATTTTAAATAATCCTGATTCTCCGGAAATTGCTAGTATATCTTTTAACATATTTTTATTTTTTTAAGGCTACAAATATATTAATTGAAAAATATTTTTAAAACAAAAAACAAAAAAATATTTTTATATATTTTTTTTTGAATAAAGAAAAATATTTCTACTTTTGCAGCGGAGAAATGGCAGAGTGGTCGAATGCGGCGGTCTTGAAAACCGTTGTACCGCGAGGTACCGGGGGTTCGAATCCCTCTTTCTCCGCCACCAAAAAAAAAATAAAATTTACTAAAAGCCTGAGAGTAATCGCTTTCAGGTTTTTTTGTGGTTAAAATATTAACTTTAATTTGATTAATACATTAACATTATTTACTTTTGTTAAAGTTATTATAAATATTTTATTATGAATTGCATTATTATTGATGACGATAAATTATCGCGAAAAGTTATTGAGGAATACATAAAACGCACCGATTCGCTTAATTTATTATGCTCGTATGCTAATGCGGTTGATGCTCTAAACAATATTAAAAATAAAAACGTAGATATTGTTTTTCTTGACATAGAGATGCCCGAGATGACAGGAATAGAATTTCTTAACAATTTTAATAAACAGCCACAAATTATAATAATGTCGGCTAAAGATAAATATGCTTTAGAAGCTTTTGAATATGATGTTACCGATTATTTATTAAAACCTGTTTTATACTCACGTTTTTTTAAAGCAATCCAAAAAGTACAAAAAATAATTAATAAAGATAATGCAAAAAAAACAAATAATACGGTAGAGGATATTGGAACAAAAGAAATTTTTATTAAAAGTAACTCATCGTTAATAAAAATATATTATAACGATATAATTTATGTTGAAGCTTTAGAAAATTACATATTAATATATACCAAAGATAATAATCACATTGTTCATTTTACAATGAAATCCATAGAAGAAAAACTACCTTCGGAATTATTTAAAAGAGTTCACCGTTCGTATCTTGTAAATATAACAAAGATAGTAGAAATAGGCTCTAACATAATTAAAGTAAAATATAAAAACG
>JALSQC010000093.1 GCA_026985625.1 Bacteroidales bacterium
TTATTAAACGACATATTAAACAAATATAATTAATATTATAAAACATATATTAATATTATTATTAATTTTACAAATAAAAATTTAAAAAACATTTAATAAATTTGTATAATTTTAAAAAAAATAAAATATAAAATAATGAAAAATACAGCATTTACAAAGTTTCATATCGATGCAGGAGCTAAAATGGTTCCGTTTGCAGGATACAATATGCCCGTAGAATACGAGGGTATAAATAAAGAGCATATACACGTAAGAACAAAAGTTGGTGTTTTTGATGTATCGCACATGGGCGAATTTTGGGTAAAAGGCAAAAAAGCTTTTGATTTTGTGCAAAAATTAACATCAAACGACGTTGCAATGTTACACGATGGCAAAGTTCAATACTCTTGTTTCCCTAACGGAAAAGGTGGCATTGTTGACGATTTATTGGTTTACCGTATAAATAACGAAACATATCTTCTTGTTGTAAATGCTGCAAACATTGATAAAGATTGGGAATGGTGTTCTAAAAATGCAAAAGAAATGGGTTTAGAGGTAGGAAAAGAACTATATAACGCCTCCGACGAAATTTGTCAACTTGCAGTTCAAGGTCCACTTGCTCTTAAAGCAATGCAAAAAATAGTAGACCAACCTGTAGAAGACATGGAATATTACACATTTAAAAAATTAACAATTGCAGGAATAAAAGACGCAATATTCTCAACAACAGGTTACACAGGCTCAGGTGGATGCGAAATTTATATTGCAAACGAAGATGCCGATAAACTTTGGAAAGCAGTTTTTGAAGCAGGCAAAGAATTTGATATTAAACCAATAGGACTTGGTGCTCGCGACACTTTACGCTTAGAAATGGGGTTTTGCCTATACGGAAACGATATTAACGATACAACATCACCTATAGAAGCAGGTTTGGGTTGGATTACAAAATTTGTCGAAGGAAATAATTTTATAGATAGAGATTATAACGAAAAACTAAAAGCCGAAGGTCCAACAAAACGACTTAAAGGATTTGAACTATTAGAACGCGGTATTCCTCGTCAACACTACAAAGTGCTTAACGAAAACGGAGACGAAATAGGCGAAGTTACATCGGGAACAATGTCTCCTATGATGAAAAAAGGTATTGGAATGGCATACCTAACTAAAGGATATTGGAAAGAAGGAACCGAAATTTACATTCAAATAAGAAACAAAAAAATAAAAGCAAAAGTTGTAAAACTACCAATTTACAAAGGATAATTTTTTTAATTTTTAAATCTAATTAAATAATACAATTATGAAAAAACACAATTTTTATGCAGGACCATCAATACTCCCCGAATATGCATACGAGGAAACAATAAAAGCAATAAAAGATTTTGCCGGTACAGGAATATCATTATTAAGCATATCGCACCGAAGTAAAGAATTTGACGCCGTAGAACAAGAAGGCGAAAAATTATTTAAAGAACTATTAGATATACCCGACGGTTACAAAGTTCTTTTTTTAGGAGGTGGAGCAAGCTCGCAATTTATGATGATTCCTTACAACCTAATGAACCAAAAATCAGCATATCTTAATACTGGAGCTTGGGCTACAAAAGCTCAAAAAGAAGCAAAATTATTTGGCGAGGTTGTAGAAGTAGCATCATCAAAAGATAAAAACTTTAACTATATTCCAAAAAATTTCACAGTTCCCGACGATGCCGATTATCTACACATAACAACAAATAACACAATATACGGAACCGAAATAAAAGAAGACATGGATTGTAAAATACCATTAATAGCCGATATGTCGTCAGATATTTTTTCGCGTCCCGTTGATGTATCAAAATACGCCTTAATTTACGGAGGTGCACAAAAAAACTTTGCCCCATCGGGAGTAACATTTATTATTGTTAAAGAAGATATACTAGGTAAAGTAAACCGACAAATACCAACAATGTTAAACTACAAAACACATATCGAAAAAAATTCTATGTTTAACACCCCTCCTGTTCTACCTATATTTACAGGAGTACAAACTCTTAAATGGTTAAAAAACGAAATAGGAGGAGTTAAACAAATGAACAAAATAAACACCGAAAAAGCAAATACCATTTACGACGAAATAAACCGAAATAAATTATTTGTTCCCACAATTCCCGACGAAAACGACCGTTCAATTATGAACGCTTGCTTTGTTATGAACGAAAACTACAAAGAACTAGAAAAAGACTTTCTTGATTTTGCAACACAACATGGTATGACAGGAATTAAAGGGCATCGTTCAGTGGGAGGATTCCGTGCATCTATATACAATGCATTACCATTAGAAAGCGTAAAATCATTAGTTGATGTAATGAAAGAATTCGAAAAAAAACATTAATCTAAAATTACAATTATGAAAAAAATATTAATAGCAACCGAAAAACCATTTGCTGCTAAAGCTATCGACGAAATAAAAAAAATTGCAGAACAAAAAAACTACGAAATAATTTTATTAGAAAAATATACCGACAAAACACAACTTATTAATGCAGTTGCCAATGTTGATGCAATGATTATACGTAGCGACAAAGCAACAAAAGAAGTAATAGAAGCAGCAAAAAATCTAAAAATTATTGTCCGTGCAGGAGCAGGTTACGATAATATTGATTTAGATGCAGCTACAAACAACAATATAGTTGCAATGAACACACCGGGTCAAAACTCAAATGCAGTTGCCGAACTAGCAATAGGAATGATGATTATGGCTGCTCGCAATTTTTATAACGGAAAACCCGGAACCGAACTAAAAAATAAAACTCTTGGAATACACGCATACGGAAACGTAGGCAGATTAGTAGGAAACTTAGCAAAAGGCTTTGGAATGAAAATATACGCATTCGACCCGTTTCTTAAAAAAGAAGATATACAAAAAGACGGAACCATTGCCGTTGAAACAGTTGAAGAACTATACGAAAAATCTCAATACATATCATTACATATACCCGCAAACGAACACACTAAACAATCGATAAACTACAATCTGTTAAACCTTATGCCCAAAGGTGCAACCCTAATTAATACAGCACGTAAAGAAGTTATTAACGAAAACGATATTATTAAATTAATGGAAGACCGTAACGACTTTAAATATGTATCGGATATAGCACCTGATAATAAAGACGTTTTAGCCGAAAAATTTGATAACAGATACTTCTTTACCCCTAAAAAAATGGGAGCACAAACCGCCGAAGCTAACATAAATGCAGGAATCGCGGCAATAAATCAAATTATTAATTTTTTCGAAAAAGACGATAGAACTTTTCAAGTAAATAAATAAAAAAATTATTAACACTAAAACTATTGCTTTTTAACTTTAAGCAATAGTTTTTTTTAAAATAAAAAACAAATTATGGCAACAATAAAACCTTTTAAAGGGATACGTCCCCCCAAAGATATAGTAGAAAAACTTGCATGCTTACCATACGATGTTATGAACTCCGACGAAGCTCGTAAAATGGCAGCAAACAATCCATATTCGTTACTACACATAACAAAAGCCGAAATAGATTTCGATAAAAATATAGACGAACATTCGGAACAAGTTTATCAAAAATCACTCGAAAACTTTAAAATGTTCCAACAAAAAGGATATCTTAAACAAGATACAAAAAAAATGTTCTATATATACGCACAAACAATGAACGGTAGAACACAATACGGAATTGTTGGCGGAGCTGCTACACAAGATTACCTTAACGGAATTATAAAAAAACACGAACTTACACGTCCCGACAAAGAACAAGACCGTATGATTAACATACGTATAAACAACGCAAATATAGAACCCGTATTTTTTGCATATCCGGCAGTTAAAGAAATTGACGATATAGTAGAAAATATAGTTAATACCAAACAACCCGAATACGACTTTACGGCAGAAGACGGATTCGGACATCATTTTTGGCTTGTAGATAACGACGAAACAATAAAAAAACTCGAAAACCTTTTTGCAACAAAAGTTCCTTTTACATATGTAGCCGACGGACATCACCGAACAGCAGCAGCAGCATTAGTTGGCGACGAAAAACGAAAACAAAATCCAAACCACACAGGAAACGAAGAA
>JALSQC010000094.1 GCA_026985625.1 Bacteroidales bacterium
CATTTTAATACAATATCTAATTTTTTAAAAAATATAAATGTAAAAATAACTTTATTAACAGGCTCAACAAAACAAAAAGACAGAACAATATTACACAAAGAATTACAAAACGGAGAAATAAACATATTAATAGGAACACATGCATTAATCGAAGATACAGTAAAATTTAAAAATCTTGGATTTGTCGTAATTGACGAACAACACCGGTTTGGCGTAGCTCAACGTGCAAAAATGTGGAAAAAAAATACCATGCCACCACATATACTTGTAATGACGGCAACACCAATACCAAGAACCTTAGCTATGACAGTGTATGGCGACTTAGATGTATCAATTATAGACGAATTGCCACCCGGACGCAAACCCGTAAAAACCATACACGTATTCGAAAATAAACGCGATGCAGTATTTAAATCGATAAAACAAAAAATAGCCGAAGGACGACAAGTATATATAGTTTATCCGCTAATAAAAGAATCAGACCATTTCGACTATAAAGATTTAGAAGACGGTTACGATGATGTTATACGCTATTTCCCATTACCCCAATATAAAGTAAGCATAGTGCACGGACAAATGAAACCTGCAGACAAAGACATAGAAATGAAAAAATTTATAAAAGGAATAACAAACATAATGGTTGCAACAACAGTTATAGAGGTAGGTGTAGATGTGCCCAATGCAAGTGTAATGGTAATAGAAAGTGCCGAAAAATTCGGACTATCACAATTACATCAACTGCGAGGCAGGGTAGGACGTGGAGCCGAACAATCGTATTGCATATTAATTACAAGCCATAAACTAACCACCGAAGGACGTAAACGAATATCAACAATGGTAGAAACTAACGACGGATTCGAAATTGCCGAAGTTGATATGAAACTACGCGGACCCGGCGATATAGACGGAACAATGCAAAGTGGTATTCCGTTTAATTTGCGAATAGCAAACCTTGCAAAAGATAACTCAATTTTATTATTAGCTCGCGACACAGCAACACAAATACTAAAAAACGATATTAAACTACAAAAAAACGAAAACCTAATTATAGCACAAAAATTAAAAAATATTATAAAAAATGATAATAAATGGTCTAATATATCATAAACTATAAAACCAAATAATTACTATTTTTAGTATTAAAAATAAAATAATATCTATAAATTTTATAATTTTGAGAACTAAACCAAGATGCAAATTTTTAAACAAATGAAAAAAATATTAACAATATTAGGAATATTAATACTAGCAGCATTAATATTTTTTGTGGTAAGAACATTAAATACAGGCTCATCAAAAATATCAAAAGCAATAAATGCAATTCCTACAAATGCATCAATAATATTCGAAACATCAGATTTTTTATCATTAACAAACGATTTAACAAAAAACAACAAATATTGGAACGATTTATTAGGTATCGAATACATAAAAAAATTAGACTCGCAAATAACATTTTTCGATAACCTTATAAACAACAACAAAAATTACAAAAAATATATAAAAAAAAATACTATACTAATATCATCGCATTCTACAGGAAACAGCAAATTTAACTTTTTATTTTCGCTTAACTTATCACCATTAATTACCGATGATATAATAAAAAAGCAAATAAATATAATATCCAAAAAAAATAATTACATAACAAAAAACAGAGAATACAGCAACAACAAAATATTTGATGTTTATTTAAAAAACAAAAAATATTTTTCATATACATTTATAAACGGAATATTTTTAATAAGCAAATCGTCGATACTAATCGAAGATGCTATACGCCAAGCAAAATCGCAAATATCATTATTAAATAATACAGGATTTTTAAAAGTAAGAAAAACTGCAGGAAAAAATGTCGATGCAAATGTTTATATAAATTTAAAATATTTTCCCAGATTGGTATCGTTATTCTTAAACCGACACAACAAAAAAAACATACGTAATTTTAATAATTTTGCAAATTGGGCCGAATTTGATGTTAATCTCGATAAAGACCTTATACTCCTTAACGGATTTACATACACAAATGACTCTACAAATAACTTTGCAAATATTTTTCTAAACCAAAACGATGTATCCTACGATATAGACGATATTATGCCATCTAATACATCGGCATTTATAATATTAGGACTAAGTAATGTCAACCAATACAACATAAACTATAAAGATTTTTTACAAGGCGAAGGAAAACTTATAAAATTAAAAAACAAAATAAACGCAATAAATAAAGAATATAATATTAATATCGAAGAACTAATTCTGCCTATAGTTAGCAACCAAATAGCACTTACATATACAAATATCAATAATTTAGATATAGAAAACTACACATTCTCAATAATAAAAACCGTTAGCAAAAGCACAACCGAAAATAATTTAATCGAAATTATAAACGCAAAAGCACAACAAGAAAACAAAACAATCGACAACTACATATACAATTACAAAATCGACGACGAAACATCATATAAAATTTATAAATTTCCTATAAAAAATTTAATGAGATACTTGTTTGGCGATATATTCTCAAAAGCTGAAACAAATTATTTTACATTTTACGACAACTATTTAATATTCGGTAAATCAATAAAATCGTTATCAAATTTTATACACGACAACGTTTTACAGCGAACACTAAAAAGCGATGTCGATTATCAAAACTTTAAAGACAACCTATCGTCAAACACAAATTTTTACTTTTTTGCCAATATAATATCAGCATCACCATTAATGTATAAATACTTTTCTAAAGATGTATGCAAAGATTTCGAAAAAAACTTTATGAGCATACGTAAACTACAATCGTTTGCTTTTCAATTCAGTTCAAACGATAATATGTTATATAATAATGTGTTAATAAAATATAACCCTGTATTTAAAGAAAAACCACATACCGTATGGGAGAGTCACCTCGATACAGTAATAAACACAAAACCAACATTTGTTATTAATCACAACAACAATAAAAAAGAAATATTTATACAAGACCTAAACAACAATATTTACTTAATAAACAAAGAAGGTCGAATTCTTTGGAAAACCAAACTAAACGAAAAAATAAATTCCAAAATTTACCAAGTCGATTTTTACAAAAACAAAAAACTGCAATATCTTTTTAGCACAAAAAATTATTTACATTTAATAGATAGAAACGGAAACTATGTAGAACGTTATCCTGTAAGATTAAAATCATCGACAATAGCAGGAATGTCGGTTGTCGATTACGACAAAAACAGAAACTACCGCATATTTGTCCCAACAGTCGATAAAAAAGTATATTTATACGATATACAAGGAAACATTATCCCCGGTTGGATATTTGATAAAACCGAACATATAGTTAGAAAACCTGTGCAAGTATTCACGCAAGATGGCAAAGACTTTGTAATTTTTGCCGACACTCTAAAAACATACATAGTAAACCGAAAAGGCGAAACCCGTATAAATATTAAAACACCATTTGTAAAATCAAAAAACAACATATTCTACTTTTTTGCAGCAAAAAATCCCGAAAACTCGTATTTTGTAACAACAAATTCACAGGGCGATATAGTAAAAATTAATATAAACGGAGACATATCAACTACAAAAATAAAAGAATTTACAAACAGTCATTATTTTGAGTTTACCGATATTAACGGCGACGGACAAAAAGATTATATATTTTTAGACAACAATAAACTAGAAATTTACGGACAAAATAAAAAAAATATTTTAGAATATGAGTTCGATAATAAAATAGATAATAAACCTGTAATATATAATTTTCCCGATAACGATTTTAAAATAGGAATAGTATCCAAAATAAAAAATAAGATTTATTTAATAAACAACGATGGAACACTATACGACAACTTTCCATTAAATGGAAAAACACTATTTAGCATAGGCCATTTTACAAAAAATAGCACAAACTTTAACCTTATTGTAGGAAGCGACGACAGCTTTTTATATAATTACGAGGTTCAATAGTTGGAAAAAAACCTAAAAAAGTCATACATTTGTAAAAAAAATAAAATTTAATATTATGATAATACCAAAATTAAAC
>JALSQC010000095.1 GCA_026985625.1 Bacteroidales bacterium
ATACAAGCTATTAAATTGCGATTAGGAAATTGTTCTTTTACAGCATTTGTTGTTGCTTTTAATTTTGACGGTGAGTGTGCAAAATCAAGAAAAATTGTTGTAGTATTATTGGTTTGTAATATTTGCAAGCGTTTGTTTGCTCCTTTAAACGATGTTATTGCATTAAAAAAATTATCATCGGTAATGCCTATTTGTTTGCAAACATTTTTTGCTCCGTTAATATTTTGTAAATTGTGTTGCCCGAAAATATTAATTTTATACTCTTTATTATTATTTATTAAGTAAATATTGTTTTTGTCTTTTTTGTATTTATGTGTATTGTATGGAACAAAATTAATTTTATTTGATGTGTTTTTTACAATATTTTTAATTTCTTTATCGCCATCGAAATAAATAAGATATCCGTTTTTTTCTATTAAATTAACAAATATATTAAACTGCTCAACATAATTTTTAAAAGTGGGAAAAACGTTTATATGGTCCCATGCTATACCGCTAAGTAATGCTATATGTGGCTTGTAAAGGTGAAATTTAGGTCTTTTATCTATTGGCGACGAAAGATATTCGTCTCCCTCTATTACAATGTATTTTGCTTTTTTTGTTAGTTTTACCATGGTATCGAACCCTTCGAGTTGAGCTCCTACCATATAATCAAAATCTATGTTATTCTTTTTTAAAACATGCATAATCATTGATGTTATCGTAGTTTTTCCATGACTACCACCAACAACTATTCTAATTTTATCTTTACTTTGCTCGTAAATATATTCGGGATACGAGTATATTTTAAGACCTAATTCGCGGGCACGAACAAGTTCGGGATTGTCTTTGCGAGCATGCATACCAAGAATTACAGCATTAATATCGTTAGTAATTTTTTTTGTATCCCAACCGTTTTCGGGTAAAATTCCATATTTCTTTAACCGCGATTTCGATGGTTCAAAAATTTCGTCGTCGGAGCCGGTAACTTCATAACCTTTTTTATGCAGAGCAATTGCCATATTATGCATTGCACTTCCTCCTATTGCTATAAAATGAATCTTCATATAAATTAAATTTTAAAGTCTTAAAGTTAAATGTAAAATTTGTTTAAATTTTAATGTAGGTAATTTAGTTGTAAACAATTTTATTAAAAACTTGCTTTACAAAAAGAACTATATTAATTTAGTAGAAAATATCTGAAATATAATTAATTATGAAAAAATTTATACTAATATTAATATATGTGTTTTTTTTGCATTTTGGTTTTTCGCAAACAATAAAAAGAATAGCAAGTTACGATAACACTACCACATCGTCTAGCGGAATAATAGGAATTGGCGATACTGCTGTTTACGAATATAGTTGGTATTATTCTCAATGGTTGCCTTTTCCTAACAATGGTTTAACTCGCAAATTAGGATTACCTGTAATAAACGAGATTTACAGTTTTAATAACGAGTCGGTAAATCCAAGTGGAATATATGTTATATCCGACACAGTTGTCTTGGTGTATAATTATTATGCGTCGGCATGGTTGCCTTTAAAAAACACCGGACTTTGCAGGATAAACGGTTTGCCTGTAATATCGGATATATCGGGATATAAAGAAACGTCGTCGGGCGATAATTATATTTTTGTAATTAGCGATACTGCTACATTTTATTATCAATGGTATAACGAACAATGGTATCCGTTATCGAATGCAGGATTAAATATAAAAAAAAATAATGAGTATAATGGCAATTTATTAAATGTTAAAAATTATCCAAATCCTGCAAAAAATAATTCTATAATAGAATATACCTTGCCTAAAGGTTTTAATGATGTTGTAAATATTGCCATATTCGACCAAAAAGGTAATTTTGTTAAGGAAATAGTAAACAAAAAACAATATCAAGGAAAACATACCGTAAATCTAAAATTAAATAATCTAAAACCGGGAATATATTTTTATGAGATATCTTGTAAAAATTTTAAACAAGCAAAACAAATTATAATTATCAAATAAAAATTTTAATGAAATTTAACAAATACTTTTTTACTATAAAAGTCTCGTTATTTTTATTGTTTTTATATGCATTTTTAATAGCATTAGCAACATTTGTCGAAAATTCTTTCGGAACACCGGTTGCGAGATACTATATCTATAATACACGATTTTTTGATATACTTAATTTTTTGTTAATAATAAACGGCATAGGAGTTTTGTTAAAATATAAAACTTTAAGTATTAAAAAAATAACAATAAGTTTTTTTCATTTAGGGTTTGTAGTAGTTATAATAGGAGCGGGGATAACACGGTTTTACGGGCAAGAAGGTATTTTGCATTTGCGAGAAAACGAGCAAAAAGATTATTTTTTGTCGCAAAAATCTTATGTAAATATTAGTTTTTATACTAACGATTATGTTTATAAAAACAGTTTTCCGGTTGAGTTTAATTATTTGTCGGATAATAATTTTAATAAAGAACTAAAATTTGGAGAATCAATTTTTAAAATTAAATTAGAAAAAATAAAAGTAAATAATCCGGATACGTTATATTTTAAGGTAACAAATAAGACAGAAACAAAAAATATTATAGTTGTTGGTAAGGAGCATTTTCAAAATAATCCTGCATTTTTATTTTTTGATAATACCAAAATGTCAATAAGTTATGGTGCAAAACAAATAAAATTGCCATTTAGTGTTAAATTAAATAACTTTGATTTAAAACGTTATCCGGGTTCAGACTCGCCATCGTCGTATAAAAGTAATGTAACAATAACCGATAAAAACAAAACACAAAATATTGATATTTATATGAACCATTTCTTGTTATATAAAGGATACAGATTGTTTCAAGCATCGTATGATTCCGACGAACAAGGAAGCATAATATCGGTAAATCACGATTCTTTAGGAACAATAGTAACATATACAGGTTATGCAATGCTTTTCTTAGGAATGTTTTTTAGTATTTTTAATAAAAACAGCAGGTTTAGGTTTTTAATAAAAAAAATAAATACAAAATCGGTAATATTAACATTACTATTTGTAATTATATCAACAAATTTATTTTCGCAAAATATTCCTTACATTAATAAAAACCACGCCAATAAATTTGGAGAATTATATGTTTTAGATTTTGGAGGTAGAATAAAACCCGTAAATACTTTAACAAACGAAATTTTACGAAAGTTAACTCATAAAACAACGTTTAACGGGCTTACATCGGATCAGTTTTATTTAAGTCTTATTTTATTTCCCGAGCAGTGGACAAAAGTTCCTTTAATAAAGCTTACAAATCCTATTATAATTGAGAAATTAAAAATAAAAAATAAATATGTTTCTCTTGATAAACTATATAAAAATAAAACTTATGTTTTATTAAATGATCTTAAAATTGCCTATAAAAAAAATCCTGCTAACCGTAATCAATACGATAGAGATATAATAAAACTCGATGACGATGTTAATGTTTTGTATATGGCTATTAATAACGATTACTTAAAAATATTTCCCGACAAAAATTCGAATAATTGGTTATCGGTAAAAGATTTATCTAATAAAAAAGCGGTTAAATTATTTACCGATTATTTAACATCGTTAAAACAAGCTGTAAAAACAAATAATTGGGAGTTTGCCAATAAAAATCTTGATAAGATAAAGCAATATCAATTAGCAAATGCAAAAAAGAAATTACTTAATGAAACAAAACTTAAAACAGAGATTTTTTATAATAAAACAAATATTTTCAGACATTTATTCGAGCTATATTTAACTTTTGGAGTTTTATATTTATTTTTTCTGGTTTTTAAATTAGTTTATTTAAAACATAGTTTATTAAAGATAGATTTTTTTATACGCTTAATTCTGTATTTTGCATTTACTTTACAAACAGCAGGTTTAATAATACGTTGGTATATATCGGGGCATGCTCCGTGGAGCGATGGGTACGAAAGTATGATTTATATTGCTTGGGCAACACAATTTGCGGGCATATTTTTTTCGCATAAAAATAAATTTGCTCTTGCATCTACAACATTACTTGCCGGTATTATACTTTTAGTTTCTCATTTGAGTTGGA
>JALSQC010000096.1 GCA_026985625.1 Bacteroidales bacterium
ATTTTCTTGCCAACGAAATAGTCTTATTTTGCCGTCTTTACCTGTAAATGCTTTCATACCTTCAAAGGCTTCTTGTCCGTAGTGCAAACTTGTGGCTGCCATGTGTATGTTTATTATTTCAGACGACGAAACTTCTAACTCGCCCCATTTTCCGTTTCGGTAATAACATCTAACGTTATAGTCGGTTTTTTGGTATCCAAAAGGTAGTTCTCCCCAGTTAATATTTTGTGTCATAGTTTTATTTTTTTATTGTTTGATATTTTGGTAAATATATAAAATTTAACTTAATTTTTTTTATGTTTTAAAAAACTAATTTTTTAATTTGTTTTCTTCTTCGGCTACTAATTTTTTAATTTTTTCTAATTGTTTTAGTTTATTTGGATTTCGTAGTTTAAAAGCTGTTTTTGTAAAATATTCGTGAGTTTCGAGAAATTTAATTTGTAGTTTATTCCATTCTAATGTTGTCATTATATTTCCTTGTGATTGCATTTCTTTGTATAGTTGATTTGATACGGGAATAAAATCGGAACGTCCTAAATAATCGAGGTCGGCATCGCAAATAATTCTCTCTAAAAGGTCTTGTGGTTTTGGAGGATATTTAGTGCTTAATATTAGTCGGCTTATGGTTTTTATTTGTTCTTCGGAATATTTAAATTCGGGTAATATTTCTTGAGCCATTTTGCTTCCTATTTCTTCGTGATTTTCAGATTGCACTATATGTCCTAAGTCGTGGAATAGTGCTGCTGTTTTTAACAATAGCATTTCGTCTTTTGATACTCCTTCTCCTGTTCCTAAAATTTCAACTTCTACCATTACGTCTATTGTGTGTCGGGTATTGTGGTATTTTAGATATTTTGGTAATCCTTTTTCGAGTTTAAACATTATGAGTTCCTCTAAATCGGGAAATCTTACCCATTGTAACCGGCGATAAAAATTATCGTTAAATTCTTTTCCTTCGCCATTAATCGAGTATTCGGGTTTTATACCTTTTACAAAATACATATCTATATCGCCTTTGTATTTTACAGGTATTTTTCCTCGATATTCGCAATCAAAGAATTTATTAATATGCAAGTATGTTTCTTCTGATATGTTTATCTCGCCCGGCGAACCTGACGATTCCATTCGGCTTGCAATATTAACGGTATCGCCCCATATATCGTATGAGTATTTTTTGCTGCCTACAACTCCGGCTATTACGGGTCCTGTATGTATTCCTATTCTAATGTTCCAGTCGTTTATTGCTTTTTGTCGGAATTTGTGCATAAAGTTTCGTATATCGTGTGCTGCCATTACAACGTCTATTGGGTTTGTTGAGTTTTTTTTAGGTATTCCGCCTGCACACATATATGCATCGCCTATAGTTTTTATTTTTTCTATTCCGTAGCGGTCAACTACTTCGTCGAATTTTAAAAAGAAATTATCTAATTCGTCTAAAAGTTGTTCGGGTTTTGCATGTTCGGCAATTTTTGTAAATCCTTGTATGTCCGAAAATAAAACTGTTACTCGTTCGTATTTTTTGCGAGTAGCTCTACCTTTTATTTCAAGTTCGCGTGCTGTGTCTTTTGGTAAAACGTTTTCTACTAATTGTTCTATGCGTTCTTTTTGTTTTATAAGTTCTTCGGTTCTTTCGTTAATAAATTGTTCTAATTTGTTTTTTTCTTTGGCAAATAAAAATACTCGCCATCGGTAAATCATATAAACAAATAACGATAATAATACAAGGTATATAAAGAATGCTATTTTTGTCCGGTATATTGGCGGAATTATAATAAATTTATATTCGGCTGTATTTGATTCTTTATTGTATATGTTTTTTGATTTTACTTTAAAAATGTATTCGCCCTCGGGTAAATTTGTGTATTCTTTAAAATTTTGTTTTTGCCAATTTGACCATTCGTTGTCGTAACCCTCTAAAATATATTTGTATTTTATATCGTTATTAAATGTAAAATATGTTGATGCAAAGTTAAATTTTATGTGATTGTCTTTGTATTTTATTTCGGGAATACTATCGTTGTTATAAGTATTAGATATTAAGTTTTTAGGTAATATGTATTTGTATCTCGATGAGTCTTTGCCTATTTGTATTTTTCTAAATAAAGTAAGAATGCGAGATGTATCTTGTCGTAATAGTGTCCGGTTAAATTTTATTAATCCTGCAAAACTGCCGAACCATGTAATAAAGTTATTTTGGGGATATATGTTTTCTATTATAAAGTCTTTTATACGGTTAAACGGAACAGTAACGTTGGTGTATTTATTATTTTTGCTGTTAAAATATATAAATCCTGTTGTTTTTTGATACTGGTTTGTGTATCCTTTGCTAAACCATATTCGGTTTTTATCTTCGATTATTGGATAAACCCATAGTTTTTGCGATTTTTCGTAAAATCCTAATATTGTATCGGGATAAAATGTGTAATTGTTTTTGTTTAAAAAATATACGCCTTTGTATGTAGAGAACATTGTTCCTAGGCTTGTTTCGTAAACATCAATCCATCTGTAATCTTTTGGTAAACCGTATCCCGATTTAAATTGTATAACATCGGCATCTATATCAAAAGAGTCTAATCGGTCAACTAAATAAACTCCGTTATAATTTGTGCCTAACCAAATATTATTTTTTTCTTCGGATATTGTTCGTATAGATTTGTTGAGTTTTTTTAGTGTTCCTATTATTTCCCATTTGTTGTCTTTGTGTTCTATTGCTCCAAATCCGTTGTCGTTTCCAAAATAAAATATTTTTTTATTGTATTTTGATTGTTTAATTACGTTTATAGAAATGTTTAATATTTTATCTATGCCGTTGTCGTTTAAAAAGAATAATCCCGAGTCGGTTAGTATTAGTATTCCGTCTTTTATTTTAAGCATTTGGCTTACCGATAGTTGTGTTTTTATAACCGGTAGTAAATATTTTTGCGAGTTGCAGTCGTTATTTAAAGTTATTTGGTTGTTTAATTTGTATAATCCTAATGATGTTCCTATGTAAACTTGATTTTTATAGCTTGATATTGAGTTTAAATGTCCGTGTAGGTTTTTATTGCTTATAAATAAAAATGCCGATGGGTATTCTATTTTGCTTATGCCGAAATTAAATGTAGCCCATAAATTGTTTTCGGAATCGATAAATAAAGATGTTACTTCGTCGCTTATTAATCCGTTTTGTTTGTTTAGTAATGTTTTTACTTTTCCGTTTTCGTCTATTACTATAATGCCTCCTTTATCTGTTCCTATAGCTATTTCGCCATTGTATAGAACTTTGGCATCGGTAAATAAGTTTTTGTTAATAAAATCGTCGGCTTGTGTATAAAATTTTGATATTTTTCCGTTGTCGTAAACAACAAAACCTTTATCGTTATAAAGTTTTATTAGTAGTTTGTTATTGTATTTAAATATGCCTAAAATTATTTTGTTTTTAAAATATTCTGACTTGTCGATATTAGAAACTTCTCCATTATTGTATGTAAGTAATCCTTGTTCTAAAGACGAAATATAAATTGTTTTATTTACTTTAAATATATTATAAAAATTTGATTTTAAATTTACTTTTCCAATAGTATCGTTGCTGTAGTAATATATTTTATTTTTAGAGTAAATAAAAATATTGTCGTCAACGGTAATTAGTTTGTCGATTTGTCCAAAATCTCTATCGTCTTTTTTAAATTTATTTAATAACGAGTGAAATGTTGTGCCTTTATTTATATTAAAATCGAGATATCCAAAATTATTATATCCTCCTACAAATATTTTGTTATTGTTACCAAAAGTAAAACAGGGAATTCCGTTAATTTTAATTAATTTCCAAGAATTTCCGTCATATTCTAATATTCCGTTAAGATTTGCAACGTAAATAAGTTTATTTTTATTTTGAATAATTGAAAAATTTTGACTCTCGTAACCGTAATCTTTTGGAGAATAGTTTATAACAAATGGTAGTTCTTGCGAGTACGAAGTTTTTAACAAACTGTATATTAGTAGTATTGTTAATAATATG
>JALSQC010000097.1 GCA_026985625.1 Bacteroidales bacterium
TTGTAAATCAAAAATTTGCATATAGAACTCTTTGTATTCTAATGGTTGGGTTACTCCAAAATAGTCGTTTATTCCGTCGCCATCGGGGGTAAAGGCGTTTGGCATAAATAATACTATTTTTTCGACGTTGTTTACATCTATTAATTTTGTTAGGGTGTCGCTACAACCGTATTTGTTAATGCTTATTAGGCTTATTTTGTATTTGCCGTTTTTTAGAAATTCGTAGTCGGGGGATTTGTCGGTTATTATTTTATTGTCGAATCCTAACCAAATGTTGGTTTTGTTGTCGGTGCTTTTGTTCGAAAAATAATATTTGCTACCTTGATTTGTAAAATCAAAGTTTGATTTTGGAAGTGGGTAAACTTCGATAAAATCGCGGTAGCTTTTTGATATTATTTTTCCGCTTTGGTAATATTTTACCGTTAAACTAACAGTGTATTTACCTTGTTGTGTGTATGTGTGAAAAGGACCGGGTTTACTGCTTGATGTGCCGTCGCCAAAGTTCCAATAGTATAACATTGTATCGGTGTTTTCGGCAGGTAAAAATTTTACTTTTAAGGGTTTGCAACCTTTTTTGTAATCGGCATCGAAATTAGCATTTGGTAAAATAACATTTTTTTTGGTGTTGGCTTCGGTTTTTGTTGTTGTCGATGTGGGGTTGTTATTTGTGTTGTTTCCTGATTGTATTATGCTGTCTGTATTTGTGTTGTTTGTTTGTTGTTTATGTAATGGTTTATTGTTGTTTGGTATTGTGTGTTTTGCGTTGAGTTTTGTTGTTTGTTGTTGATGGTTTGTATTGATGTTTTGTGTTGTATATTTTTTTGTGTTGTTTTTAATTTTATCGTGTAAAATATTATTGTTGTTGTGTTGTTGTGTTGTAATATTGTTTTGGTATTTTTTTACGGTATTATTTTTTGCTAAGTATATAACTGTTGTTGCAATAAGTATTATTGCAGATATTATGCTTAGTTTTTTTATTAATATTTTTTGCTTTTGTTGTTTTATGCCTTTGGATATAATGTCCCAGCCACGCACATCGCTCTTTATAACATGATTATTTAAAGTAGATTTAATATTTTGTTCGAATTTTTCCAATATACATTTATTTAACTTGCTAAAAAAAGACGTTTTATTTTGTATGTGGTTGCTTTTTATAAAAAAATATTTAAAAATCTCGATTTATTATAATTGTTGACGATAATATTTGTTTAGATAGAATAAAGCCCTTTATTATCTCTAAAATATTATTTTCTACAACTGACCGGGTTTTGGTTTTAGATACTTTTATCAATATTTTTTTTATATAAAAGTTATTTATTTTTGATATACTTGGCGATTCGGGTCCCATTACGATATCAAATTTTGTAAATAAAATTTTAGCAAAAGCATACGCAAACTTATTAAGATTGTTAATGTTGCGATTTTTTATCGTTATCTCTATTAATCTGTAAAAAGGCGGATATTTAAATATTTTTCGTTCGTTAATTTGTGATTTATAAAATGATAAATAATCGTTTTTTTGTATGTATTTTAAAATATCAGACTCGATATCGAAAGTTTGAATTATTACTTTTCCTTGTTTATTTCTTCGTCCTGCTCTACCGGCAACTTGTGTTATTAATTGAAAGCTATGTTCGTAAGAACGAAAATCGGAGAAATGCATCATATTATCGGCATTTATAATGCCTATTAATCCAACATTGTCGAAATCGAAACCTTTTGACACCATTTGTGTTCCTACAAGTATATCTATTTTTTGTTGTTGAAAATCATTAATAATATTTGTAAAATCGGTTTGCGTTTTTGTGGTATCGTAGTCCATTCGTTTTATAACGGCATTAGTAAAAATATTTTTTAATTCGTCTTCGATTTTTTCGGTTCCTATTCCTTTTGTTTTTATGTATGTATTTTTACAAGCAGGGCACTTATCAGGTATTTTCTCGGAATATCCACAATAATGGCATTTTAAAGTGTTATTATATTTATGATATGATAGACTAACGTTACATTTTTTACACTTTGGAATCCACCCACAATTAGAACATTCTATAAAAGGAGAAAAACCTCTACGGTTTTGGAATAAAATTATTTGTTCTTTATTTTCTAAAGTTTTAATAATCTCATTATATAATTCAGGAGTTAAAACAGATATCATTTGCTTTTTTAAATATGCTTTTCGCATATCTGATATTATTATTTCGGGTAATTTTACATTTCCGTATCTTTTATTTAATTCTACCCTTATGTATTTTCCTATTTGCGAATTATAAAAAGTTTCGACAGCAGGAGTTGCCGAGCCGAGAATAATATTTGATTTATAAATATTAGACATTACCAAGGCTGTATCTCTTGCATTATACCTTGGAGCAGGATTTTGTTGTTTATAAGACATATCATGTTCTTCGTCAACAATTATTAACCCTAAATTATTAAAAGGTAAAAATATTGCCGAACGTGCTCCTATAATAATTTGTTTTTTTTGTGTAGATAACAAATCGTTCCAAAGTTCTACTTTTTCGGAGTCGGGATATTTCGAGTGAAATACTCCTATTTTATCGCCAAAAACATCGATTAATCTTGATACAATTTGTGTCGATAAAGATATCTCGGGCAGTAGGTATAAAACTTGTTTATTTTTTTTTATTTGTTCGTTTATTAAACGTATATAAATTTCGGTTTTTCCGCTAGATGTTATTCCGTGTAATAAAACCGGCTTGTTTTGCTTAAAAGTTTCTAATATTTGTTGATATTTTATTTGTTGATAATCGGTAAATTCAGGTAATTTTTTTGTTTGCTTTTGATTTTTTACAATTCGTGATATTTGTTTTTTATATGCTATTAAAAAATCTTTTTTTATTAGCTGATTTATAATCGATTGCGACTCTCCTGATATTTTTACCGCCTCGTATTTGCTTAATTCGATTTTTTTATACAAAATAAAAAAATCGATTAAATTTATAATGGCTTTATATTGTTTTTTTGCACGTTTAAGGCTATCTAATATATCGTTTTTTTTATAATCAAAATTTATTATATCAAAATTTAATTTAATAAAATCAACTTTTTTTGGTTTAAATTTTGTTTGCATGGTTTCGCAAACTTCGATTATTCCTTTATCCGATAATTTTTTTATTATTGATATTGTTGATTTTTTATTATTAAACAATTTATTGATATCGTCGATAAATATTGTTTTTTTATTTTCTAAAATAAAATCTACAATTATTTTTTCGTCGTTAGTTAAATTATAAAAGTTGTTTGTTTTTATAAAAACTTTTGATTTACTTTCGAGTTTTAATCCCGAAGGCATTGCTGCACGAAAGACTTCGCCCATACTGCAAAAATAATATTTTGCAATCCACTCCCACAATTTAAACTGATTGCTTAAAACTATAGGTTTTTTATCGATTATTTGTATTATTGATTTTAGATTTATTTCGGAATTAAAATCTTCGAAAATATTATAAACTACAGCAGTATATAATTTTGATTTTCCAAATTGCACTACAACTCTACTGCCAATTTTAATATCTTGCAGAAATTCGTCAGGAATTTTATAAGTATATAAATTTTTAACAGCAAGAGGTAAAATAAGCTTAGCTAAATATTGTTTTTTTGTTTTAGACATTTAATATTTTAACTAAATCGACTAATGATTTTTTTATGGTTTTGTTGTGTTTTATTGCTTTTTCTATGGGAACATACGTAGCGTATCCGTTTTTTAAGCCAACCATAATATTTTTTTCGCCATTTATTAAAGCGTTAACAGCTCCTACTCCCAAAGTGCTTGCTGTTACTCTGTCGAAAGCCGATGGAGCACCTCCTCGTTGTATATGTCCAAGAATTGTAACTCTAACGTCGTAATCGGTAAAATCGTTACGAACTTTATCGGCAATTTCGAGGGCTCCTCCTTCGTTGTCGCCTTCGGCAACAATAATTATTCCGCTTGTTTTTTTGCGTGTAAAACCTTCTTCGAGATACGAT
>JALSQC010000098.1 GCA_026985625.1 Bacteroidales bacterium
TTGGACTAATGCAAGCAAGCGATTTTGCTAATTTAATAAATAATAAAATTAACGAATTGTTAAAGTAAATTTATATGGAAAAAAAAGAAATCGATATAATAGATTTAATAGTCTTGATAAATAAATTTTTAAAAAGACGACGAAATTTATTAATTATATCGTTAATAACAGGTATTATTATTGGTGTAATGAGTTATTTTTTTACTAAAAACTCGTATCGCACAAATTTATTTGTAAACTCATCGATAATAAATAAAAATCTTTTATATCAATCTTTTTCGCCGTTAAAAATAAATTTAAAAAATAATAACATAGATTTTTTACAAAAAAAATTAAATATTAGTAAAAAAGATGTTAAACAGTTAGCCGATTTTTTGGTTGATACGGCAACAGGTAATAATTCGTTAAGAATAAATATAGAGTTATACGATAAGAACTCGCTAAATACAATATCTAACGGATTTGTTTACTACATAAATAATCTTAATTTTGTTAAAGGAAATATATCTGTCGAACGCGAAAATTTAAAAAAATATATATTAGAAGTCGATTCGCAATTGGTAAATATTAAAAAAATTCAAAAATTATTGCTTAACGATTTAAATAATAAAAATATACAAATTAATAATATAGGTGGTATTAACGAAGCTTATGTAAATATATATGCAAAACGTATAGACTTGCAAAAACGTTTTAACGAAACAAATCAAGTTTTTTTATATAACGATATAAGCGAGGATTTTATACCACAAAATTCGTTGTTAAAAAAAGTTGTGTTTGATGCAATAATTTTTATTATTATAGGATTTTTTATGGCATTATATTTAGAGATTAGAGCAATTGTAAAAAATAAGTAGCAATTATTTTTTACATTAACGAATTATCTTTTTTTGGTTTTCGAGGAATATCAAAAGTAATAATAATCTCGTGCGAGCCTTTTTTATTGTATGTTCTAAACTTAGATGCAGTAAAGTCGTAAGAATAATAAACACGAACTTTGTCTTTAATTTTTGCTCCTGCCATAAATATTACAGCATCGTTATAGCGATACGATAATCCTCCAAAAATTTTATCTTTATAAGATACTAAAGTATTAACTCCAATTTGCACAGGCGAGTGAAATGTTGTATTAAATAATATCGACGGTTGAATAAAATAATCGTCGTTAATATCAATTTTATAACCGCTTATTATATAATAAGTTCTTGATAAAGGAATTTGTGCATCGAGATTATTAAAAACATTCATTTTTGTTTGAAAAAGTTGTAAAGCCGATATTCCTACATAAAGTTTATCGCTGTATATGTATGCTCCAAAATTAAAATCGGGTTTCCATACCATATCAGATATGTTTTCGGAAATTAAATTATCGTTATGTTGATATAGTGATACTTTATTTCCATCTATTCCGTATTGCATAATAATTCCTGCAATACCAAGCGATAATGTATATTCGTCGTTAATTTTTAGCTGGTAATCGTAAGCTAAATTTATACTAAAACGATGAGTTGGTCCTGTTATATCGTTTATAACATAAGCTCCGAGTCCCATATTATTAAAATATTTTCCGTTAAAACTTAATGCATCTGTAATTGGAGCACCCTCAAAACCTATCCATTGACTCCTGTGGTGTAATGTAATCTCGTTATAAGATTTTGTTCCCGTAACGGCAGGATTAATAACTACATTATCAAACATTCGTAAACTAAATTGAGGTAATTGTTGCGATATTGAATTTATCGAAATTAAAACTACAGATATTATAATATATATTTTTTTCATTTGTATTTATGTTTAATTATCGAATTATAGTTATATCGCCTTTGTAAATATTTGGCGATAAATCGGGAATTTCTAAAATATAATAGTAAGTTGCTGCGGGTAAGTCGTTTCCGTAATATTTACCGTCCCAATTATTTTCGTAGTTCTCTTTTTGATAAACTATATGTCCGTCTCTATTATAAATTGTAATTTTATTTGTAGGATAGTATTCGATATTTTCGATATGGAAAAAATCATTTGTTCCGTCGTTATTTGGAGTAAATGTATTAAAAATTGTAATTGGATGCTCTAGTTTTTGAATAGTTATTTTTATAGAATCAATATCGCTGCATCCATAATTATTACTAACTGTAACATAATAGATTATATTATCTTTTGGAGATGCAACAGGATTATAAATATTTGTATTATCTAAATAATCACCGGGCGACCAAATAATTGTATTCGACGAGTCGGTTACAACCGTTAAATTAATCGATGTATTCTCAGAAATAGTTGTATCGCTTTGTAAAATATATAAATTAGGAATGTTATGAACAGTTACTGTTGCTGAGTCGGTAATTTCACAAGCATTGTTTATTACGGTTACATAGTATGTTGATGTTGCTTGTGGATAAACAACAGGATTATTGTAATTAGTTAAAATCATATTGTTTAAACTATCGTTCCAAGTATAAATGTAGTTTGTGTTATTATTTACAAAAAGAGATATTGAGTCGTTTTTACAGATTTCTTTATTTGTTAATTGAGATATTGGCTTTTTAGAAACATTAATATCTATTGAGTCGCTGTTAGAACATAATCCGTCGTTAACATTTACATAAAAATTTGTTGACGATGTAATATATTTACTGATAGTTTGCGAGGTATCTCCTGTATTCCAAACAAAAGGAGGTGTTCCGTTGGCTGTTAAAATTACGGTATCTCCCTCGCAAATTGATGTATTGTTTGCTGTAATAGATATTGATGGTAACAAATTAACATTAATGTTAATTGTGTCGGTTATTCCGCAACCTCCGTTTGATATTGTAACGCTGTAAAATGTTGATGAACTTGGCGATACGTTTATTGTGTCGCTTGTTTGTCCGTTGCTCCATAAATAATTGTTTCCTCCACTTGCAAAAATATTAATATTGTCGCCTTGGCAGATTGTAGTATCGTTTGATGTTGTTGCGTTTGGAATTTGGTTTATTGTTACTGTAACAGAATCAACCGACGAGCAATTTAATGTATCCGAAACAGTAACATAATATGTTGTTGTAGTATTTGGATATACTGTAATTGAGCTTGTTGAGTCGCCTGTATTCCATAAATAATTACTGCTACCACTTGCCGATAGTGTAACAGTATCGCCTTGACAAACCGATTGATTGTTTCCTGCATTGGCATTTGGTAGAGGATTTACAAATACAGTAGCACTTGCTGTATCGGTGCAATATCCGTTTGTTACTGATAATATATATTGTGTTGTGTTTGGTGGAGATACTATTATTGTTGATGTAGTATCGCCGTTAGACCATAAAAAATTTCCTGTGCTGTTTGCTATTATTGTAGCCGAATCTCCAAAACAAATATATTTGTTTTTGTCCATAGTAATAGTAGTATGTGTATCCTCGGTAATATTTATGCTATCTACAGCCGAACAATAACCGTCTGATACTGTAACGTAATATATTCCGGGAGAGTTAACGGTTATAGTTTGTGATGTTTGTCCGTTAGACCAGTTATAAGATATAAATCCGCTACCTGCATCAATAGTAATATTGTTGCCGGCACAATATCCTGTATCGTTTCCTAAGTTAAATGCAAGACTGCTTTTTGCAAGTGCTATAGGTTCGTTATTAGACAGGTTTGATAAGTTGTGAACTGTTATTTGGTTAAACGGGCTTCCTGTAATTTGTGTAACATTTGGTAATTTATTCCATATATTTGTTGATGAGTTGTTCCAGCGTGCAATGCTTTGCCAGTTTCCATCGGTTATTTCGTCGTAATTAATGGTTATATTGGCAGAATCGCTACCCGATGTTTGTATTACTCTGTGATAAAAATCGGCTGTAATGCTACAAATGCCTGTATCGGTTTGCGAACGTAAAAATCCGTCGTTATCGGCATTGTTGTTAATAAAACTTGCTTTAAATGTATTTGCATTAGCCGATGTGGGTTTAATTAATAATGGACGGTAACGTGGTGTAGTATTACT